>CAKZLT010000737.1 GCA_937127195.1 uncultured Saprospiraceae bacterium | reverse complement strand
TGTCTAAATAAAAAACAATGTCGTTCTTTGTGGTAGGTTATTTATTGCCTACTCCCTTATTAAAAAGAAATTTTTAAATAAAATATATAATGAAAAGTCAATTTTCAGTTTACAACAGTTTGACAAAAAAGAAAGAAGTTTTTAAGCCACTGATAGCCGATCGAGTCGGAATGTACGTCTGTGGACCAACTGTATATAGTAATGCACACTTAGGAAATTGTCGAACTTTTACGAGTTTTGACTTGATTTATCGCTATTTAACTCATTTGAATTATAAGGTTCGTTATGTTCGAAATATCACGGATGTTGGGCATTTGGAAAATGAGGAAGACATGACAGGCGAGGATAAAATCGCTAAAAAAGCACGCTTAGAACAAATTGAACCAATGGAAATCGTTCAGCGATATACCTTGGATTTCAAAAATGTAATGAGCATGTTGAATAATCATCCGCCTAGTATCGAACCAACAGCAACGGGGCATATCATCGAACAAATCGAAATGGTTCAGAAGATTTTGGATAATGGTTATGCTTACGAACGAAATGGCTCTGTTTATTTCAAAACCGTTCAATTTGCAGAAAAGCACGACGAATACGGGCAGCTTTCTGGTAAAAAGATTGAAGATTTACGACAGGAAACACGCGACTTAAAAGCTCAAAGTGAAAAAGACCATCCTGCTGATTTTGCGATTTGGATGAAAGCGCATGAAAATCATATTATGCGTTGGGATTCGCCTTGGAGCGTTGGTTTTCCTGGTTGGCATTTGGAATGTTCTGCGATGAGTACTAAGTATTTAGGAGAGCGTTTTGATATACACGGTGGCGGAATGGATTTGCAATTTCCACACCACGAAAACGAAATTGCTCAGAATGTAAGCTGCTGCGAGACTTCGCCTGCTAGCTATTGGATGCACACGAATATGCTAACTTTTGAAGGTGTAAAAATGTCTAAAAGTTTGAATAATTCCATCTTGCCAGAAGAATTATTTACAGGTAATAATCATTTGTTATCACAGGCATATAGCCCGATGACTTTACGTTTTTTCTTCTTGCGTTCGCATTATCGTAGCATTTGTGATTTTTCGGATAAAGGCTTGCAAGATGCCGAAAAGAACTACAAAAACATGATGTCGGCGCTCAAAGCTGTTCAAGAATTAGAATATATTGGAAAAGAAAAAGTCAATGATGAAGATAAGGTTATCAATGATTTGTTAGACCAATGTTTTATTCATTTGGATGATGATTTGAATACGCCACGCGTTTTAGCTACGCTTTTTGAATTAGTAGCAAAAATTAACGCTTTCAAAAATAAGCAACTAAAAATAAACCATATTAGTAAAGCAACGCTCGAAAGAATGCAAACAACTTTCAAGATTGTTTTACAGGATATTTTGGGTTTATTGCCAGAGGAAGAAAATAGTGATGCTGTACTAGATAACGTTTTACAGGTATTAATAGAAATGCGTAAAACGGCTAGGGCTAACAAAGATTGGGCTGCCTCTGATTTGATTAGAGACCAATTATTAGCCGCTGGCATTCAGTTAAAAGATGGCGCAGACGGGACAAGTTGGAGTAAATTGTAGTTGTTTGTGATTGGTGACTGGTGACTGGTGATTAGTTGCTACCGCTATTAGTAGCAAAATATAACGGTAGCAACCAATCACTAATCACCAATCACCAATCACCAACAACCAATCACACATCTAAAAAAAAACACAATGAGCATACTCAGTACTTCGGTCGAATACGGCAAAATTGCCTTAGGTTATACGCGCAGAATTATTGCACCTTTTTTCTTTGGAATTACCTTAAATTGGCTTTTTGCATTTCTTTTTTTAGTTGGTTGGGCTAGTGCTGCCTCTCTTTGGAATAGCGCTCCTGCCCTATTATTAATGGCTATTTTTTTTGCTGGGTTTCCTTTTTTGTATTTTTGGTTAGCGCGAGGTTATGCTATCCGAAAAGGCTTAGAATATATTTATAAAGGGAGCGAAGGAGTTGTTTCTCAGGTTGTTGGGTTGGTAGTTGCGTCGGCGGTAACCAGTTCTGATAATGTAGAAAGTAGTAATATTTTTAAAAAAGGAGCAAGCGGAGGCGTAAAGAAAGCAGGCACTTTTATTAAAAAAATAGAAGAAAAATTGCCTAGACCTATTCGAGCAATTTTAAAATTTTTATTAGAACAAATGCCGCTTCAAAATATGATAGTTGAAGTGAGTGAGGAAGTTGCTCTAAAATCCGAAAATTTAGACGAAATAAAACCAAAAGTTCAAGAAAAAGTAGATATTTATGTGGTTGATGTATTGATTGGTGCAGACCTTTCATGGTTTTGGATATTGGCAGTTTTGAATATCGTTGCAATGGTATTGAGCTGGTATTTTGTAATTGGAGTATAAATTAATAAGGGCTTTAAGGGTCGGACGCGCCTAGGAGGTGCGTCCGACCCTTAGTTTCCTATAAAATAATTAGAATGAAATATTTAAAATATAATTGGCTAGTACTTTTACTAGTCCTCGCTTTTTCGGCGTGTGATAATGTAGAAAAGCCATCAACAGGCGGTGATGTAACCGATAAGCCCGCAAAAAAAATACTTAAAGTACCTTCTTTTGATGCCAATAATGCTTACGACATGGTGGCCAAGCAAGTGGCTTTTGGGCCTCGTGTACCGAATACCGAAGGACACAAAGCGACTAGTAAATGGCTTGTAGAAACCTTAAAAGAAACTGGTGCGAAAGTCTATGAACAAGATTTTGTTGCGACAACTTACTACAATAGTAAATTACAATCAAAGAATATAATTGCATCTTTTAATCCTGATAATGCGAAGCGAGTTTTGTTGTGCGCACATTGGGATACACGCCATATTGCAGACCATGATGAAGATGAAAGTCGTCAAGATGAACCTATTCTTGGAGCTGATGATAGTGGTAGTGGCGTTGGGGTTTTGCTCGAAATAGCTCGCGTATTAGGTCAAGATAGTTCATTTAAAATGGGCGTTGATATTGTTCTTTTTGACTCAGAAGACCATGGTGCGCCAAATGGCGATGCAAGCACCGCAGATAGTTGGGGCTTAGGCGCGCAATATTGGTCAAAGTCACCTCATATTGCTGGATATAGAGCAGAAATGGGCATTTTGTTGGATATGGTTGGTTCAAAATCACCTCGATTTACCAAAGAAGGAACATCAATGAGATACGCACCAACCATTATGAATAAGGTTTGGGATATTGCCTCAGCAATGGGATATGGTGGTTTTTTTGATGCAACAGAAACTTCTGGATTGACCGATGACCACTATTTTGTGAATACGATTGCAGGCATTCCGACTATTGATATTATTAATCGTGATTTGAGTACTTATAGCAATTTTGGCGCACATTGGCACACTCATAATGATAATATGGAT
>CAKZLT010000736.1 GCA_937127195.1 uncultured Saprospiraceae bacterium | reverse complement strand
GGCGCTGCTGGGTACTGAGGATCATGCACAGAAGGAAGAGTTGGCGGAACATCTTCGTGGTGCCCAGCAAGGTGAGGAGTCAGCCTGCAGAGAAGTGCAGAAACTGAAAACCAGACTTCAGAAGCAAAGCTCACAGTTTGAGGAGCTAAGAAGAACCCTGGACAGAGTCAGGGAGGAGCTGAGGACAAAGGCTGATGTGGTTGAGTGGTTGGAGGAGAAACAAAAGGAGAAGAGAGTGCTCCTGATTACATCAGAAAACCAAAAGCATTACCAAAAGGATTTACAGGATATAAAATTGAATTATTTACAGTATATAACGAAGAGTTGAGTTTGAATGATGAGTTATTCAAAACATTCGGAGGAATTATGATAGAAAGAAGAACTGAAGGTAGCTTCACTTACTTAATAGGCGAATTTGCAGATAAAGAAGCGGTTAACGATTATTTGAATAAAGTAATCAAATCAAGATATGCTGATGCAAAAGGAGTTAAATATGAAAATGGTGAAGTGGTAAAATTCAAATAATAAAGACATTCAAAAAGCAAAACGATTAAGAGTAAGTAGATTTTAAGGATTAGAGTAGTCAGAGATGGCTACTCTTTTTTTTGTTCTTTACAAAAAAAAGAGCCAGCCTCATTGTAAGGGCTGGCAACTAATTGTGATCTACAATATAAAAATAAACAAACAATTCTTAATCTTTGCTTTTCGCAAATTGTACTGTACTGTGGTAAACTTCCTAAATTTATTTTGCCAGTAATATATTATTTTGTCAGTAATTTAATATTGAATAAGAATCAAAACTTCCTCTTAAAGGTTGAGATACTTGACTAGGTCAAGCTCTCAACATCGCACGACTTGTATATAAATATATAAACAAGTTTCTTTTTAGTTTTTTGAAAAAGATTGAATTGTTATCGACACAAAAGTCGAATATATTTGCTTTATATTCTTGTCCATTTGTAACAAAAACTTGTCTATTTGTAACATTATATAGATTGTAATGGTGTCAAGAGGGCATAAAAGGGTGTTTTTTTGAATGTCAGTTTTATTTTTATGAAAAAGAAAATAAGCCTCTTGGGTAAATTCGGTGAAGATTAACAAAAGTTCAGTTAAGTAAAAATCGATAATTATTGGGTCTTATTAACTTTGGATGGAGGAAAACCAAAACGTGATTTGAAATTTCTGGATAGTTGACTCGGAGATGAAAAACCTGTTTGATAAGCTACTTCTGAGACATTCAAATTAGAAGATTGTAATAACTCCATAGCTTTCGTAAGCCTTATATCTTTGATTAATTCTCCGACCGATTGATTGGTTAATGCCTTCAATTTACGATGCAATTGCATTCTACTCATACCGATTTTATGTCCTAAGTATTCACCATTAAGCTCTATGTTTTCTAACTCATCAAGTATAAGATTGCGCAGTTTTGCAATGAATTTATCTTCTTTTTGAGTATTTGGGTTAGTAGATTTTTGCTCTAATAAGTTAGTAGAAGCAGTAGAATTAGTTTGATATTTAGTTTGTAAATCTTGCCTTAATTCAATTAAATTATTGATTCGGGCATTGAGTTCTGTCGAATTGAACGGTTTATACAAATAAGCATCAGCACCCATTTGAAATCCTTTTATCTTATTTTTTATAGCGGTTTTGGCAGTTAATAAGATAACAGGAATATGAGAAGTTTTGATATTAGCTCGAATGTCTTGTACTACTTCAAAGCCGTTTTTGATAGGCATCATAACATCTGAGATAATTAAATCTGGAATTTCTTCAAAAGCTATTTTTAGACCTTTTTGACCATTTTCTGCCTCAAATATTTGATAGCGACTATGCGAAAGACATGACTTTATATAACTTCTCATATCAGAATTATCCTCTATTATCAATATAACCAAGGAATTAGAGGAAGTTGTTGTTTTGCTTTTAATATTATTTTTTTCATTTAAACTTACTTCCGTTTTAGAGAATAAAGGCAAGGTTATTTTAAACGTACTACCAACATCCAATTCACTTTTGACCGAAATCTGACCATTCATTAAGTCAATTAATTCTTTTACCAAAGCCAACCCAATTCCTGTTCCTTCAGCTTGTCGCGTAGAAGAAGCATCAACTTGATAAAAGCGTTCAAAAATCATTTTTTGCTGTTTTGCTGTAATTCCTTGACCATTATCAGCAATGATAATTTGAATACCTTCAGCAGCTTTTTCAATTACTTTTAGAGAAATAGAACCATTTTTAGAAGTATATTTTAAAGCGTTTGAGAGTAGATTATTAATCACTTTCTGGATTTTGTCTTGGTCAAAGTCTGTTAAGAATTCATCAAAATCAGATTGATAAGATAAGCTTATGTTTTTGCTCTCCGCCAATGGTTTAAAAGTTTCGACAATCTCTTGTAAAAATAAATTCAAATCGCCACCACTTAAAATCAAATTCATTTTGCCAGATTCAAGTTTAGAAACGTCTAATAACTGATTAATTAGCCCAAATAATTGCTGAGTATTGCGTTGAACTAATTTGAGTTGTTGCTTCATCCAATCGGAATTCGTCTTTTTAAGCATCTGCTCAACAGGGCCAATTATTAATGTCAAAGGCGTTCGAAATTCATGAGTAATATTAGAAAAGAATTGAGTTTTGATTTTATCTAAGGCTTTTAGTTCCTTTGTTTGTTCCTGAATAATAGCAGTTCTGCGACTTACTTCGAGCTCTAGCCGTTCTCTATCTTTTTGTAAAGCGAAAGTTCGCCATTTTAACCAATAAATGATACTTGAAATAAGCAAAATGACACATATTGAAATGAACCACCAAGTCCAATAAAAAGGAGGTTTTGAAAACAACGGAATAGACAAAATATTATTAGACCATTGTCCTTTATCTCCTTGCCCTTTAATTTTTAATGTATAACTACCATAAGGTAAGCTAGTAATTCGAATAGAATTTTCTTCAATATAATTCCAATCCTTGTCATAACCTTCTATCTGATAAGCATACTTATTTTGTTTGCTATCAATAAAATCCATTAGTGCAAATCGCAATTCAAAGAAATTATCATTAGGGCGAATGGTGATTTTTGGCTCTTTATATAATGCAGATGTTAGGTCTTTTAAATCCTTTTCTCCACTTTTTAGCACTTTATAAGAAGTAATATTAATAGGCGCATTTGAAATGGTGTCTTGCAAAAAATCACTAGGATTGAATTGTATTATACCATTTAATCCACCCAATAAAATGTCATTCGTTTCTTTATTTTGAAAATATGAATAGCTATTAAACTCAACATGAGACAAACCATCTCTAAGCAAATAAGTGTTTGTAATAGCTGTTTTTTTATGAAAACGTATCAAACCATAGTCACTAGGCAACCATAGATAACCATGTTTATCTTCAATTACAGCATAAATATTTTCATTATAAAGCCCATTTGTTCGGTCATATACATCTATGGTTTCTTTTTCTTGATCCCATTTAATAAGTCCATTGTTCTTACTTCCAAGCCAAAAAATGCCCTGTTTATCTTCATGTATATATAGAAAATTCCCGCCTAAAATATTTCCTTTTTTATAAAAATGCTTAATAATATGCCCCGTTTCATCCAACAGAAAAATGCCTTTTGACGAAGCAGCCCATATACCTTGATTATTTTGATATAAACGATTGATTTGAGTATTGTTAAAGGTCGAGTTATCAGTAATAAATGGAACAATCTTTTGTTTGTCATCATCAATCGTTGCTAAACCTTTTGCTGTTGTAATTAGAATCAATCGGCGTTTTTGAGTCTCAATCGCATGAAAAAGTGCATTAATAGAAGCATATTCAAACGTTTTATTTTGCCTCGTTTTTATATCAAAAATATTAACAAAACGGGAGGATTGACATACCAATAACTTGGAACTATCCAAATTGGGATTAATGCTAATAATATTTTTTGTCTTTAAAAAACCTTTGCTAATTTGTTCCGTTTTTAGGTTTATACAGACATCATTATTGTAGCTAGCTACCCATGTTGTATCACCAATATTGTAGATTCCTCGCGTGCTGTTGCCATTGATATATTGTTTGAATAGGTTGGTGTTTTTTGATATTTTATAAATCCCTTCAGCACTACTAATCCAAATATTATCTTGATTATCAAAAGCGAATGAATTTATTTTTGAAGCATTTAGTATCCCCGTTTTTGATTCTAATTTGACTTCAAATATCTTTTCATATTGTTTGTTAAGAGCTACAATTTTTCCATCTTTCCATACCAATGAAAATAAATCTAAATTAAGGGAGTTTATTGAATTAGAAGCAGGTGGAATTGTGCTAAGATTACTATTGTAATCAATTGATAAAGAGTCATTTTTGATGCTAAAGACCTTGTAACTTTTGTCGAGACCTTGGCTGAAAATATATAATTCATTATCGAAAATTTTAGGATAAGAATGTCTATTTTTTTCTAGTGACCATTGCTTTAATAATTTTCCTTTTTGTGAATATTTTAAAACAGAGAAATGATTAATTACCCAGATATGATTTTTAAAAAATATTGGCGTTCTCCATTCATTTTTTTTAGGAGGAATTAAAGTTGTTATTTTCTTGAAAGTTTTTCCATCATAGTTATAAAGTTGACCATCATTCAAATAGATTAAAAAATAAACCTTGCCTTCGTACTCCTGTTTATGAAAAAGTATTATATCACTAGAATTGAAAGGAGCTATACCTTTAAAATATTCATCAAAAGGCGTAATTTTTTCTGATTGAGGAGCAAAAATAGATATATTAGAAGGTTGGTCTTTTAAAGCTCTACACCAAAAAAGATTGTTTTGGTCAATATTAAAATCTACATATTGTTCTTCTTCTATTTTAAATAAGGTGTTCTTGTAAGATTTGAATTGAAGACCATCATATCTAGTTAAGTATCCTAGAGGATTCATCCAAATGAAACCATCATTGTCCTGAATCACCTTTACCACAAGCCTATCAGGAAGACCATCTTCAACAGTTATATGTTGAATGTCATACAGATGATTAGATTCTGGCTGTGATATTGCAGATTTTGAAACTCCTATTAAAGCAATTAGAAATACTATAACGTGAATGAATTTAGTAATTTGTTTTCTCAATTGATTGACAGCTTTTTTATCAGAAACTAGAAATCATAAAGGCTCAAATTTACATAATTTATATTTATTTGAGTGACATCCCAAAATAGGCTTGTCATTCCGTTTAGGTTGAATATTAATTCAAAGCATTAAAAACCACTTTTACGCACTCATTTGAAGATATGACGAAGCTCAATCCTTAAATCTTTATTTATATTCGGTCTAAATAGTGATAAAAGTTAAAAAAGTGTGAAAAAGATTACTAAGTAAGAGGACTTAAAGACAAAGGCTTTGTATATTTGCACTGAATTTTGAAAAATGGGTTAAATTTCTACTGTTTTTACAATTAGTTAATAAGGTTTTAACCAGTAACAAATGTTAAGAAACGAAATACTCAAGGTATCGCTGGTTGTTAGTTTTATATTATCAAGTCAGTTAGTAAACGCACAATCACCAGACAGTGCGTCATCTTCTTTTTCTACGGGGCTTACGATATTAGTAATAATATTCTTATTTGCCGTTATCATTACAATAGCCAACAGGCTAATGAAATTGACAGCAGAGAAAGTTGGCGCTGATAAAGTTGGGGCTAGCAATACCGTGATTCCTACATGGAAAGAGTTTTTTGGAGGCGATACGCCTACCAGAAGTGCCGAAGAAGGTCAATTTCACGTATTACGTCAAGGGTACGATGTACCTCTTGTTGGTGATGCAGAGCAAAGAATTGACGCAAATTTACAAGCTACAACTTTTGCAATGAAGCCAATCGACATTCATGGAATGTCTCCAATTCCTAAACTAACCGTTAAGGAAGGCGCAAGTGTAAAAGCAGGTGACGTTTTATTTTTTGATAAAAAGAAGCCTGAAATTCAATATGTAGCACCTGTAAGTGGAAAACTTCTTGCTGTCAACCGTGGTCCAAAAAGACGCATTGACGAAGTAGTCATCTCAGCAGACAAGGAAATGCAATACAAAGCATTTACTGCTCCTAGCTTAGATGCTTCTCAAGAGGAAATCAAGAATTTTCTTTTAGAGAGCGGAGGCTGGTCTTTACTACGTCAACGCCCTTACAATGTGGCAGCAGACCCGAGCGAAACGCCTAGAGATATTTTTATCTCTACGTTTGATACCGCTCCTTTAGCTCCAGATTTGAGTTTTGCGATTCAAGGAAGAGAAGCAGCTTTCCAAAAAGGATTAGATGTATTAGCTACTTTGACAAGTGGTCATGTATATTTAGGACTTGACGGAAGAGGAGAAACTCCTATTTCTACTGCCTTCTCGGAAGCAACTGGCGTTGTGAAGAATTACTTCAAAGGAAAGCATCCTGCTGGTGTCGTTGGTGTACAAATACATCACACAGCACCTATCGGTAAAGATGATATCGTTTGGACTATTGATGCACAATCAGTAGCAACTATCGGTACACTTTTCTTAGAAGGAAAATATGATGCTACAAAAGTAGTTGCTGTAACAGGAGCTGAATTGAAAGAAGCTAAGTATGTGAAAACATATCAAGGCGCGTCAATTGAGTCTTTTGTAAATAATAATACAACAAATGACCATGTTAGATACGTTTCTGGAAACGTTTTGACTGGTACGAAAATAGAAAGTAAAGGATTCTTAGGATTATATGATAGTCAAGTCACTGTACTAGCAGAAGGAGACTATTATGAAATGTTTGGTTGGTTAGTACCTGTCAAAGCACGTCCTAGTATTTCCAATACTTTTCCTCACTTTCTTTATCCTGATAAAATGACTGCTGACACGAATACACATGGTGAAAAGCGTGCATTTGTAGTTACAGGACAATATGAGAAAGTAACACCGATGGATATTTATCCTCAACATTTACTAAAATCAATCTTAGTAAATGACTTTGAGCGCATGGAAGGATTAGGAATCTATGAAGTAGTTGAAGAAGATTTGGCACTTTGTGAATTCGTTTGTACTTCTAAGCAAGACGTTCAAGCTATTTTGCGTCAAGGAATTGACATGATGATAGAACAAGGATAAGGGATAAATCTTAATTAAAAATTATCATTAATAATAAAAACTAGCAATTGTAGAGTAACAATGATTAGTTGGTAGTTATTAATTTTTAATAAAAGTATAAAATGAACGGTTTATTAAAATTCATTAAAGCAATAGAGCCAGATAAGAAGAATTCACCATTTCTACACACGTTGTTTGATGGTTTCTTCACATTTGCGTTTGCTCCAAATGCTATTACCAAGCAGGGCGTTCACGTCAAGGATGGTATGGATTTGAAGCGTACAATGGTTCATGTTGTAATCGCGATGCAGTTGTGTTACCTATTTGGTACTTACAATATCGGGCATCAACATTTTGTAGCTTTAGGAGAATACCCTAGCTTTTTTGCAGGTTTTCACCTTAAGTTATCTCATGGTTTAATTAAATTATTACCATTATTTATTGTTTCGAATGTAGTTGGTTTAGGGATAGAATTCTGGTATGCTGCCAAAAAAGGACATGCTATCGAAGAAGGTTTCCTAGTATCAGGTGCATTGATTCCATTAATTATGCCTGCTGATTTACCATTATGGATTTTAGCATTTGCAGTTGTATTTGCTGTAATTATTGGTAAAGAAGCATTTGGTGGTACTGGTATGAATATTTTCAATATCGCCTTATTAGCGCGTGTATTTGTATTCTTTGCTTATCCAACAGAGATTTCTGGAGACGGAAGTGTTTGGGTTTCAGCATTAGATAAAAGTGCAGAGTTAGGAACATTCGTTAGTCAGTACGGTTGGCCACATAGTCTATTAGATTGGCTCTTCAACGGCATAGGTCTCTCGACCTTCGGAGATGGAGGAAAAGCTGTTGTTGATGGATTCTCCGGTGCAACACCTATGGGAATTGCAGCCAAAGGAGGCTGGGAAGCTGTAACTGAGGTATATACAACATCTCAAATGTTATGGGGAACTATTCCTGGTTCTATTGGTGAAACAAGTAAGCCACTAATCGTTATTGGCGCGTTATTCCTTGTTGCAGTCGGAATTGCAAGTTGGAGAATCATGCTTTCTATGGTTATTGGATTAATATTCACAGGAGTATTATTGAATGGTTGGGGAGCAACTGTCTTTATGGAAGTACCTTGGTATTACCATTTCTATATGGGAAGTTTCTTCTTTGCAATGGCATTTATGGCAACTGACCCTGTAACCGCATCTTCTACCAATACTGGTAAATGGATATACGGTTTCTTAATAGGAGCAATTGGTTTAATCATTCGTGTATTGAACCCAGCATATCCTGAAGGTTGGATGTTAGCAATCTTATTTATGAATGCTTTCGCACCAACTATTGACTACTATGTAGTACAGGCTAATATTAATAAACGTTTAAAAAGAGTAAGCAATGCAGCGTGATAGCACAAACTATGTATTATTTTTTACGATGACAATGACAGTTATCGTAGCAGTAGTATTGGCGGGTATGTACTCTTCTTTAAAAGATATTCATACTACCAACGAACAGAACTACAACAAAAAGCAGATTTTGAGTTCTTTGGACTTAGCTGAGAATTTCAAAGCTAGCGAAAAAGCAGATGATGAAGTTGCTTCTATCTTCGAAAAACAAGTAGAAGGTGTTGTAATTAATACAGCAGGTGAAACTGTTGAAGGTCGTGTAGCGGCAGACGTTAAAATGGAAAAAGAGGAGAAAAAAGCGGAAGCAGACCGTCAGTATCCTGTTTTTAAATATAAAAGTGACGCAGGAAAAGAATATTACATTCTTTCTATCAGAGGTAACGGACTTTGGGATAAAATCTGGGGATGGGTTGCTATCCAAAATGACGAAAGAAAAACCGTAGTAGGTGCTGCTTTTGGTCATAAAGGAGAAACTCCTGGTCTTGGTGCTGAAATCAAAGACAATAAAACTTGGCAAAAACAATTTGCAGGAAGTGAAGCATCTAAATTGATGTTATACTCAGATGCAGGTACATACCAAGGTTTAATGGTTAAAAAAGGTGGTGCGCAAGATAAAAGCTATCAAGTAGATGGTATATCTGGTGCAACAGTTACTTGTGATGGTGTTACTGAAATGCTAGAAAGAGGTTTGGCTATTTATATGCCTTACTTGGATAGCATTAAGAAATAATAATTAAAAAGGTGTTGAATGTTTTTGGACATTCAACATTATTATAAAAAAATATAAAATTGAGTAATATGGCAGAGACAGTTCAAGCAGTGGAGTTGCAAGAAAAAGAGCCACTCTTTGGTGCCAAAGAGAAAAGACTCTTAATCGATCCACTAAGCGACAACAACCCGATTACAGTACAGGTCTTAGGTATCTGTTCTGCGCTAGCGGTAACTACTTTGGTCATTCCTTCCTTAGTAATTTCAGTAGCCGTTGTATTCGTATGTGCCTTTTCTAACTTGATTATTTCTTTATTAAGAAATGTAATACCTAAGCAAGTTCGTATGATTGTTCAGTTGGTAGTTATTGCCACACTAGTAACAATAGTAGAGTTAACGCTAAAGGCAGTTAACTTTGAGGTATATAAGCAATTATCAGTATTTATTGGGTTAATCATTACTAACTGTATCGTAATGGGACGTTTGGAAGCATTCGCAATGGCTAACAAGCCTTGGCGTTCGTTTTTGGATGGAATTGGAAATGGTTTAGGTTATGGAGCTATTTTAGTTTTAGTAGCTATTTTCCGTGAAGTATTTGGTAAAGGAAGCTTTGCAGGTATCAAAATCATCGGAAATACTTCTGATTTTATGATCAACACAGCAGCAGATGGTTCATGGTTTGCTTGGTATTCTCCAAACAACTTAATGGTATTACCAGCAGCAGCAATGTTTTTGATTGGTATCGTTATTTGGGTACAGCGTTCTCGTAATCCAAAGTTAGTTGATATTTCTTAATATTCTTTTGAATAGAAATTGCTTTCAAGTATTAAAAAATAGGTTCTTTGACTTGTTTTTGCCAATAAGAAAGAGAAAAGCCTTCTAAAACGCTTCCTACGGTCGCTTTTTTACTACGTTTTTATCTTTCGGCAAAAATCAAAGAACAAAAAAATATAAAAATGGACGTTGTAAGTATATTTATAAAATCCGCATTTATCGATAACTTGGTATTAGCATACTTCCTCGGAATGTGTTCTTACTTAGCCGTTTCTAAATCTGTTAATACAGCAGTAGGTTTAGGTGCAGCAGTTATCTTTGTACTAGGAATCACAATGCCAATCAACTGGTTAATTAACGAGTATTTGTTATCTCCAGAAGGTCTTTTAGGCACTGATTTGACATTTTTACGATTTATCATTTTCATTGCAGTTATTGCATCAATGGTACAATTAGTAGAAATGGTTATTGAAAAGTTTTCTCCTACGTTATACACCTCTTTAGGTATATTTTTACCATTGATCACAACAAACTGCGCAGTACTCGGTGTAGCTCTATTAAATGTAAACGCTGAACATAACTTTGCAGAATCCATCGTATATGGTTTTGGTGCTGCCGTTGGTTTCTCATTAGTATTAATACTGTTTGCTGCGATGCGCGAACGTTTAGCAGCCGCAGATGTGCCCTCACCTTTTAAAGGTTCAGCTATTGCCATGGTCACAGCAGGTTTAATGTCATTAGCATTTCTAGGATTTGCAGGGTTGGTATCGTTTTAATGGATATTTTATTTTACGCTCTCATCGCACTTGCTGTACTGGCCATAAT
>CAKZLT010000735.1 GCA_937127195.1 uncultured Saprospiraceae bacterium | reverse complement strand
CAAGAAGTTTAGTACCCAATCTTCATTCTCTGGAACTCCATTTGGGTATAATTCTAATTTTAAGGCTTTATATAGTTTAAATTTAATTTCTTCGCTAATTTCCACTTTTTAGTTTTTACTCATCAATTCCTACGCTCCAAAACGCTCTTTATCCCTTCAATCCCATCAACAAAAGCACTCAACTGCCCCAAAACTTGAACCATCGGGTCGCTACCATTCATACCTTTCAACAACTTATTTTTATTAAAAGACGACTTAATATCTTCCCAACGAGCATGGTCATCATCATTCAACCAACCATTGATTTCTTTGAATTTTAATAAGTTGGCTTCCGTTCCCGTCGTCAAAGTTTGCGCTTCGCCTTCGTAGTGTGAAACTAATAAAGTGCGCAATTCCTGTTCGTTCATAATTGGAACAATCTTTTCCGCCAACTTATTCATATTACGATACGAACCTTGCAACAAGAAAGGCGGTTCGGTGCGATATTCGTCAGCTTGTGCTGCTGAAGCTATATATTCCATATTCACACGGAAAATTACATCTCGAACAGTCAACATTTTCTTCAAAACATTGGTGTATTCGTTCAACTCTTCCGCAGCATGATTTGCTTCAAAATCCAAACCGTCACGGCTATCCGTTTCCGCATATTTGATAATGCTGTACACATCTTTCATGCTCTTGCTCGCCAACTTCTGCAATACAGTATTGGAAGTCAAAGAGTTTTCGATATACGACAATTCAAATACTTCTCTCGTATCGCCAATAATATCACCTAAGTTGTAAATATCGGCACGATTCGCTAACATATCTGGTACTTGAAACTTCTCTCCGCTTTCCGTGTATGGATTTCCTGCCATGACGACACAAACCTTTTTACCACGCAAATCATAAGTTTTCGTTTCGCCTTTGTAAACACCTTCAATCTTGCGCTGTGCATCGGTCAACGAAATGAATTTCTGTAAAAACTCTGGATTACAGTGCTGAATATCATCTAAGTACAACATGATATTATCGCCCATTTCCAATGCCAAATTTAACTTCTGTAACTCTTGACGAGCAGCCGCATTATTGGCTTCAGATGGGTCAAGCGAAGTCACAGTATGTCCAATCGCTGGGCCGTTTATTTTCATAAAAATCAAACCCAAACGACTAGCAATGTATTCCATTAAAGTCGTCTTACCGTAACCTGGAGGCGAAATCAACAACAACATTCCCATTCTGTCGGTTCGTGTATTCTCGCCAACTGTTCCGATTTGTTTTGCCAAATTGTCACCAAAAATTGGTAAATATACTTGGTCAATCAACTTGTTTCGTACAAAAGAAGACAATACTCTTGGCTTAAATTCATCCAAACGTAAGTCTTTTCTAAACTGCTCGTTCAATGTCTTTTTCGATGCATTGAACTCGTTGAACATTGGGACAACCGTATTTTCATAACGTTCCATTTTCGTCATGAAATGATTGAAATCCAATGGATATTTGGTATTTTCAATCACGGAATGCGAACCGTGTAAACCTTTCAATTCGACTCTAGTCGAAATATCTAAAACATTGCTGTTGTTGAAATTTTCCAATAAAAGCAAAGTCGCTGTTTCGTCCAAAAAGTCCTGATAATGGTCAACATGTAACTGGTCAATAAAGGCTTGTACCCATTTTTTAATCAATAAAAACTGACTAACAGGTTGATTTTCTAATGCCTTAACCGAATTAGCAAACGCTTTTTTGCCATCTCTTTCTATTAAAAACTGTAAGAAAGTCGTGTGCAATTCTGCCGCTTCTTTGCTAATTATAAATTTATCACCTCTTGTCCATTCGTCAAATAAATATTTGGCGATTTCCTTCGGTGAGGCGTCGGACGCTTTCAAAGCGTCTGATGTATTAATTTGTGTTTCCAACCTTTCCAACAAATAATCAAACTCATGCGTATTTGGGAAAAACTGCAAAACTGCACCAGCCGATTTCAACTGATTGTGCAAATCATTTCTATCTTCTTCTGATAAGAATTTATTCCAAAACAATTGAGCCGCAGCACGGTCAACCGACGGATAACTCAACAAATCTATATCATCTGATAAGTCCAATAATTCTTGTAAAATAGCTGCTGCATCTTCATCGTGAATACCTTTGGTATAGCCTTCATGATAACGATTAGCAGAGAATTTCTTGACTTTATCTTTTAAATCGTCTAACAATTGCATTTTGGCTTTCGGATTGGTGCTCACACTTTTGAACATCGTATAAGCCAAAAATTCCGCACGATAAACGTCTTCGTTTTCCGAAATCAAAGTCTGTTCCCAAACTGGTTTGGTCGCATTGAAACCATCATCAGAAACCTTTTCAAAGAAGTTTGTTCCTGTTAAATGGAAATACATTTCGCCACCACGATTAACCATTGTCAAGTCCAAAGGCTGCGTATTGACCGAGAAACTGTGCTTACCAAAACGGATAATATTTTTACCATCAACAAACAAATCTTTCTTATCTCGCAACTGGCGAATAGCATCTTCTTTCAAGGTCTTCAACTGACTTTGAATGTCGCCAGCTTTGACTGTATCTTCAAGATTTGTCAACTGTGTGATGATGTCACGAACCTTGTCAATCATCAAATCCGAAGCAAAGAAACCGTTAATTTCGTTGACTTCATCGAAGTTGCTCACTCGATTTTTAACGCCATTTAAAATGCGCTCGGCTGCGGATTGCAAAGATGCTGCACGACGATTTCGAGCCTCGACTAAGTTTAATTTTCGAGTTTCAAAAGCGTTGTAAACTTCTTCACGTTTCTCTGTCAATTGACCAATAAATTCATCAAACTCTACGAATTTACCTTCCAATTCTTCTAACTGCACCATCAATTTGGTCAAATAGTCATCGCACTTGTCAGGCGTGTCTGAAATGTCCAAATAATTGATAATGCTCTGGTCAACCAACTTCAATTGTGCCGCAAATTCTGCTACCGCTTCTTGGCTCATCAACGCTTTCTGACGACGTTTTAAAGCGGCTTTGATTTGGTTAAGCGTGGTATAAATATTTGAAATATTGTCAATAATGCGAGTGGTTTGCGTCGCATCTTCAATTTTTAAATTACTGACAATATCAATCATCAACTTCAAATCCTCACCGATTTGGTCAATGCGTTCGCCTAGTTCATTCGCTTGAACAGCCGTTTGAACTTGGTCAATCTCGCCACGAGCCGTTTCCACTCGTTTGATGTATGGAATTAAAGCATTTTCATCCAACAAAAACTCGACACAACCTTGTGAAAGTTTGTCTGTGTTTTCAACTGCTTGTGCTTCTAATGCGTCGATTAATTCAAAATCAGTATAGCGCAAATCACGCAACGAAATGATTTCGCCACGCAAAACTCGCAACTCCGACAAGGCATCAACATATTCATTGATAACATCGAAAGTCGTTCGATTGACCCGCTTGAATAATTCTTCTGCCTTGTTCCGAACACGAGCAATTTCTTCTTGCGTGTTCTTTTTGATGCGCTGCACTTTCTCAAATTCCTCAATCGCTGAGTTTGCAGAATCACGGATTTCAAGTAATGGCTCATTTAACAAAAAGCCATCTTTTTTATCAATCCAATAATATGCATCTACTATATCGCTGGCTTTTTTGGACAATTCTAAGTACAAACCAGAATATGAATCTTCTTTGTTTAAAAGTGCTAAAACAGCCGTACATTCCGCCATTGCTCGCACAATGTCTTTGTTTCCGACTTTGTATAAATAGCTTTCCGTGTGTTCCGATGGAATGACATCACCTGTAACGTAAGGCGTTTGCCAAATCTGAACAACATGATGTTTCGTTGGCTCGTCTTCGGCTCTGAAATAGCACAATTCACCATTTGGAAACAACGTAAATCCATGACACAAAATCGGTGTTGCAACCGTTTGTTCAATCACATTATACGACATCAACACATATCGTCCGTGTTCTTTTGAGTAGAAAACAAACAAATGGTCTTCGCCATTCGGTGACGCAATTCGACGCTCAAATTGTTTTCCTCGACGATTGACATCGAACAATTTGAATTCGCCTGTTTGCAAATAATAACCATTCGAAAACATCATACCGTGATTGTCTGGCAACAATACACCGGAGTCTTCTAATGAGTCAATGCGTTTGACTTCTTCCGTTTTATCATTAAATATAAAATAGCGTGGTTCTTCTCTGAATGGCTTGATTTTCAATGCAATCAAATTGCCTAAATCGGCATAGAAAAACTCTGCATCGTCTAGCGTTTGGTCTGGAAATTCGACATCTTCTCGATAAATTCCGTAACCATCGTCGGTATTGTCTTCTATCTTGATGGTCAAATCACCGCCAACCGTTTCCACAAAAATCCTATCCAAAATCGAAATATGCGGATGTTGTCCCATGCGCTGCATATCTCGCCTTGCTCTTTCCCATTTGAATTCGAATTGGTTGGGAAATTGATATTCGTGGTCGCTTCGATTATCAACGTACTTTAGTTTTCCGTTTTTAATCAAAAACTTAAATGTCTTAATGTCAGATGCTTTTTCACTGACTTGAAAGACCATATATAAATAGCTGCCAATGACGGCAAACTTAGAGAAAGTCGTGTTTTTGTAGTAGCGATACAAATTTTTGAACTCGGCTTCAAATTTTTCATCCGCCAAAAAATCCAATGATTGTACATGAAATCCATTGTTCCGAAATTCATATATACTAAACACATCCGCCAACTTGATACCCGAACGCAATCCAATATGGACATTGTAACCAAAGATACAAGTGTCGTCTATCGCCACGATGTCCCGAGCGATACAGTTATTGGACGTAGAAATACGGTCGTTAGAAATCAATTTCGTTTCTATCGCTCCAAATACTTCTTTTCGCGCACCGTTCAAATTCTCTAATCGACTACGTAATTCTGTGCCTTGCTTCAATAAGCGATTACGGATGATTTCGTATGTGCCGCCTTCTAGTTGCTGCTGATTATTTTCGTTTTGGTTGTTTTCTGCCATTGGTATTTTTGAATAAAAAGGTAGTTATTTGATTATTTGACTTTGAGTAAATAGGATTACTTCTTCTAAAAAATCTTGAATTATTATTTTTTGTCTTTCTAATTTAATATTTACTCCTGTAAATTCTAAATTAAATTTAGACTCATTTAAAGTAAAATATGCAAACCCATCCTCGTTCCAAGCATCTCCAATTAAATTGTATTTATCTATTCTTTTAAAATTAAAGTTAAGAGATGCACCATTTTTTATATAAATTGAAATATATGAAGCTCCTTTTATATTATAAATTATTCCATACCACCCTAATAATTTTTTTTCATTAAATTCTAATGAAAAGTCTTTTCCAGAAGAACCATCATGATAGCTTCCTTTGCCTTTTATGGTCGTGTTCTTATTTTTATTTAATGTTTCTTTTATAATAAATAAAAAACTTGTAAGTGATTTAAGATTTGATAAATTCATTTTTTCTACTTCAAAGATGTTACAAACTTGTTTTAAATATGTTGCATAAGCCATTATTACTTCATCTTTTTTATGTTTTTCTTTTAACCTTTTATAAAAAGAAAGCCAAGTCCTTGTTTCATAATCATTAGTCTCATAAGAAAGATGATAATTTGTTATATAGCCTCGTTTCTTTTTAGAGTTAGGAAATAGTGTTAAGTATTGAGAAAAATGATGATTTTGGTCTCCAATTTTTACCTCGATAATATATTCAGCCTCGTTAATCTTAAAATAAAAATCTACTCTCCCGTTGACCCCTTTTTTTGTTTTGGGAAATTCTCTAATTAATTGAATTGAGTTTTTATCAAAATCAATATCGTTAAAAAAAAAGGATAAAAAACATTTTTGAAATTTAGGGTAAGTTTTACACAAAGCCCATGTAATATCTGAAAGAGCGTTTTCATTCCTTACTCTTATTCCAATATGAGAGAATAAATTGCTCCAATCAAATGATTGATTTTCCATATTTTATTTTTTTATGAAATCAAAAAAAATTTCAAATAAAATAAACGATTGATTGCTAAGCCAATTTTGTAAATCGTTTGACTTGTTGATTTAATTCATTGATGTTATCTGTGATTTGTTGTTCTTTTTGTAAAAAAGGCTGTTGTAATGTCATTAAAAAGTTATGGTTAAAATGTGTTTATAATTTTATTTTTGGTCATGTAGGGCAAAGGCAATGCCTTTGCCCTACGCCATTCATTGTTATTCCTTACGTCATCACGAATAAAAACAATCATCATCCCAATTTTCGATATTCGTCAAGATATAATTTTGAATACGATTAAACATCTGCTCGCTACGAATAACTTTATCATAAAAACGACCCTGCCAACCCCAACCTTCTTGTAATTCTAGCCGATTAATATGTTTAGTCACCACAGATTTATAGCCACCGACCATAGTAGAAATAGAGTTTACACCTGGTCGCTGAAAACGCAATTCATCAGGTGACCTCATAATATCAGGTTCTCCTGCTCTCGGTTTAACAGGCAATGGTTCAGTTTCATTTTTCAAAATAATAATTCCGTGAATATGATTAGGCATCACCACAAAAGCATCCAAAGTCACACCTATTGCGTGTTTAGGTATTTCATGCCAAAATATATCTGCCAAAGCACCAGCAGGAGATAAAATCATTTTTTTATTTTCAATCTTACCAAAAAAATGTTCCTGATTAGCAGTACAAATCGTAATAAAATACGCGCCATCCCAACGGTAATCCCATGTTCGCCAACGAATATTTTTGCGGTTTTTTTGTTTCATATATTTTAAGGTTACATTGCCTTGCAATAATAATGTAAGTCAAGTATTAAAACGTTAAGGGAATTTAACATAAAAATCCGTTAAATACCTATTCTTTTAGATAAGCATTGTAGAGAATTCGATTGACGCAACTTGTAGCGAACATTTTCTCACCAAAAAAATAAAACAACCATTAAAAACGACCTATTTTCAAGTAGAAAAGGATAAACAAGGAAATTGAATGACCGAGTTTTTATTTTTATAAAAACTTTGGTTACTTTGCGTTTGCAATTAGGGAAATGTTAATTTTTTCCTAAAGAAATAAGACCGCATAGATATTCTGTATCTTTGCATGGTTTAAAAATGGTTTACCTTTTTATAAAGAAAAAACCAAAACAATCACGGAGAAATAATTGCTTATGGTATTTTTAGATTTTGAGAAGCCAATCGAAAGGCTCTACGAACAACTTGATAAAATCAAGCAGGTCGGTGAAGGCGGTGACGTGGACGTTACTGAGACGATGAAAGAGCTAGAAACGAAGATAAAGAATACTAAAAAAGAAATATATACAAATCTGACAGGCTGGCAGCGCGTACAGTTGTCTAGGCATCCTGAGCGCCCTTATTCATTGTATTATATCAATCAGATGTGCCGCAAATTCGTAGAATTGCACGGAGATAGATATTATCAAGATGATAAGGCAATCGTAGGAGGACTTGGAAATTTGGATGGTCAGACGGTTATGTTTATTGGACACCAAAAGGGAAGTACAACCAAAGAACGCCAATATCGTAACTTCGGGATGGCAAATCCTGAAGGGTATCGCAAGGCATTGCGTTTGATGAAAATGGCAGAGCGTTTTGGTATTCCTGTGGTTTGTTTGATTGACACGCCAGGAGCTTATCCAGGTTTGGAAGCCGAAGAACGCGGACAAGCGGAAGCAATTGCACGTAACTTATATGAAATGGCGCAATTGAAAACGTCAATTATCTGTGTAGTTATTGGTGAAGGAGCATCAGGAGGAGCGTTAGGAATAGGTATCGGTGACCGAATTTTTATGATGGAAAATACTTGGTATTCGGTTATTTCGCCAGAATCTTGTTCTTCGATTCTTTGGAGAAGCTGGGACCATAAAGAAAAAGCGGCAGAAGCTTTGAAGTTGACTCCTGACCACATGTTGGGTTTTGGGTTGATTGACGGAATTATCAATGAACCTATTGGTGGCGCGCATAATGGACCAGAAGAAATGGTGAAAGTATTGAAACGTCATTTGAAGAAGGAAATTAATGTGCTGAAAGAAATGGATGCAGAAGAAAGAATTGCAGAAAGAATCGAAAAATTCTGTAAAATGGGAGAATTTGACGAAGGATAAATATACTTAGAGTTAAACCCTGAGCCTTTTAGATTACCTAATTCAGACAATAGAGAGCAATAGTATATGAGTTTCTTTAGCCAATTACAATCGCGATTTCATGATTTTTTTCTTCAAAAAAAAATGAAGAAAAATAAAGCAGAACGCTACTCTATGAGCTTTGCAAAAGCAAAGCGCATAGGGATTTTATTTGATGCAACAAATCCTGATAACGCTGCGATTGTAAATTCTTACAAAGAAAGTCTAAAAGGAAAGGGAAAGCAAGTAGAAGTGTTAGCTTATATTAACGATAAAGAAGACCATGATCAGTCGGCGTATTTTAAGTATTTTAATAAAAAACAACTGACTTGGTCACTTGAGCCTAAAGGCGGAAATGTAGAGCAATTTATTAACGCGCCATTTGATATATTATTAGGGTTACATATAGAATCCGTTCAGCCTTTGGAGTATATCGCGGCTTTGTCGAAGGCTCATTTGAGGGTAGGACAATATAGAGAAGGCAAGGAATATTGCTATGATTTGATTATTGATACGCCTAAAGACGATAGTCTGAAAAATTTTGTAGGACAGGTCGATTATTATATCAAAAATTTGAATAAGGAGAATTAAAGGAATTGGCAATTGAAAATGGATAATTCCTTTTATTTTTTAACTAAAATAGGCCAATTTTCTTTTTTATAAAAAATACATTTGGAGTAAATGAGTCATTTATTAAAAGGCACTGGAATTGCGTTAGTTACGCCATTTAGAGCAGGTAAAATAGATTATGATAGTTTGAAAAACTTGATTAATCATGTTATTGAAGGTGGTGTAGAATACGTTGTGTCATTGGGAACAACAGGAGAAACACCTACTTTGTCATCAAAGGAGCAAATTGATATTTTGGAATTTACGGTTCAAATAGTCAATAAGCGAGTGCCTGTAGTTGCGGGATTTGGTGGAAATAATACGGCTCAAATTGTAGAAACAATAGAATCTTATCATTTTGAAGGTGTAGATGCGATTCTTTCATCTAGCCCGAATTACAATAAACCGAGTCAAGAAGGAATTTTTCAGCATTTTATGGCGATTGCCAAAGTTGCGCCACGACCAGTCATTATATATAATGTACCAGGAAGAACGAGTAGTAATATCGAAGCTGATACAACGTTGCGTTTGGCAAAGGCTTCTGATAAATTCATTGCGGTTAAGGAAGCTTCTGGTAATATGGTGCAATGCATGAAAATTGCTAAGTACAAGCCTAAGAACTTTTTATTGCTATCAGGCGATGATGTTTTGACCTTACCAATGTTGGCTTATGGCTGTGAAGGCGTAATTTCTGTTATTGGAAATGCTCTACCGAGACAGTTTTCGGATATGGTTCGCTTAGGTTTGTCAGGAGATTTTATGAAAGGAAATGAATTACATCAAGACTTATTAGAAATGATGGAATTGATTTTTGTAGAAGGAAATCCCGTAGGAGTTAAAGGTGCGCTGCATCTTTTGGGGGTTTGTGAAAAGGAAGTAAGGTTGCCTTTGGTGGAAGCAAGTATAGAAAACTACACAGACATTCGAGAAGCTTTAGTGAAGTTGGGAATGGAAGTTGGCGTTTTGGCGTAGTTTAGTTTAAAAAAAATATTAAAAAAGCAGTTAGGTTGTAAAACTTGACTGCTTTTTTATTTTGCTTTTTGCCCCGTCCTGAAACTCTTTTCCACCGAATGAATTTAATGGAACAAAAAAAGGCTATCACAGAATTGTGATAGCCCATACATTATTAAAAAAGTTAATGTAGTTAGTGTGAAAAATGTTTTTAGCTAAAGCCTATTTTATAGTGATTTTATTCTTTGTCTTCTTCTAATAAAGCCAATGCTTGTGTAACTTGACTAGTTGGCATTTTACAAATTTTGTTTTTACAAACGTAAATTAAAGTTTCTCCTTCAATGAATTTACCTTCCATAGAACTTAATGTTCCTGCTTGATTTCCACCAAAGAAAATGGCATTTGGTAAGAAGTTATTACTGATTTGGTCTCTTAACTTTTCATAATCCGTTCCAACGATAGTTACTTCATAAGGCTCTTCTACTAAGTAATTGTAAACCATGCCCCAGTTAGCAAATAATGTTGGTTCTTTTGATGTTTCTAATGATTTTTGAACATTAGCCAACATAGATTTTGAGATATTTTTGTAAGTGCTATTTTCAAAATACTGTCCTAAAACGAATAAGCCTTGTGCCATAATAGAGTTAGAAGAAGGTAAGAAGTTGTCTTCTACATCAATCAATAAGACTTTTTCTACACTAGCAATACTGCTTGTTTGATTACTATATTGAAACATTCCTGTTTCTTGATTTTTGAAATTTTTAAGTGTGTATTCACCTAATTTCTGAGCTTGATACAACCATTTTTCATCAAAAGAAACTTGGTATAAGTTTACTAAAGCATCAATTGTATGCGCATAATCATCTAAAAAGCCTTTTTTCGTTTCGTTGTTGTGAGCCAAACGATTACCTTTTTGAATGAAATTCTTTTGGATGAAATTAGCTGTTGTAGTTGCTTTATTTAAGTAATCTACTGAACCAACTGCTTTGTAAGCGTCAATATATGCTTTTACTATAATCACATTGTAAGAAGCAATGATTTGAGTGTCAATGTGTTGGTGCACTCGACTGGCTC
>CAKZLT010000734.1 GCA_937127195.1 uncultured Saprospiraceae bacterium | reverse complement strand
TTGGTTCAAATATAGGGTCTCAACGAGTTTTAGAGAAAGTTGGTTTTGAATTAGAAGCACGATTATCTCAAACTATTTTTAAAAATAATAGTTATGAAGATGAATTGATTTATGGAATACGGAAATGAAGTTTGAAGAATTGATTCTATTTGATACTTTTGCAAGAATTGATTCTATAAAAGTGAAAAGAAAGTGATTATGAAAGATAAGGAAGTGAAGATTAAGTTGTCATTTGATGAAAAAGGAATGCCCGCTAAAATGTGGTGGAGTTCGACAGATGACAAAAAAGATACTGCTCCAGAAATGAAAGCGATGTTTTTGTCTATGTTTGATAAGGACACCAAAGATACTTTGAAGCTAGACTTATGGACAAAAGATTTTCAGATGAATGAAATGGATAGATTTGTCTATCACACGATTCGTTCACTAGCAGATAGCTACGTAAAAGCGACAAATAATAAAGAGTTAGCCAATGATATGCAGCGTTTTGCTGAATATTTTGGTCAAAAAACAGAGATTTTGGCGAAGCCAGAAAAATAAGTGCTGGTTGCTAGTAACTAATTCCTGCTACCGCTGTTTTTGGAAGTAGCCGCAGTAAGTAATCAAACTAAATCAAAAAGCCGTATCAATGTCAAATTTGATACGGCTTTTTGTTTTCTAGATTCTTTTGTTATATTCACAATCCAATTTTCAACAAAACATACAACCAATGAAACAATTATTACTAAGCCTACTGGGCTGTTTCCTTATGTCATTTGCTACCGCACAAACTATTGTAGTTCTTGGAAATACAAATGCCAACCCAATTTTCACTTCTGTTCCAGAGTTACAACTCAGTCAAAATGTTCAAGATATAGGTTTTGGTGGTATTTATGCGGTCAACCCTAGACATGATTACGCTTCAAGTAACCTCAAAAATCCTGCTATGATGAGTTCGACGGATAGAACTTGGAATACTTCTTTGAACTTTTCAAATCAACCGTTGATCTATCAAGGTGAGTTACAAGTAGCTTATCAAAATAAAAAAGGGTTAAGCTACGGCGGGTTAATCAGAGCTTATGTATTTCCCACAGACCGAAATTTTATTGATGCTAACAACAATCTTATTACAGTAACTGAAAATAGCTTGACTGCAACAGCAGGCGGTTTTATTGCCAAAAAACTAGGAAAACACTGGTCTATCGGAACAAGTCTCAATTTTTTATATTCCAAACTAGCTGGTCAAGATTTACTCGGTTTAGTTCCTACTCAGTCTTTTTATATGGACTTGGGCGTAAACTATCATACTCATTTCAGCCTGAAAGACCATAATTTAGAACTCAATACAGGTTTAACTATTAATCACATTGGCCCAAAAACAAATTATTATTCTCCCACTCCGATAATTAAAGGGTTTTTACCTACCAAAATGGCACTTGCCGCTGCTTTGACTTATCCTGTTTCTGTCAATAATTTCAAAATATCATCAACATTTGCTTATCAAGCTGAAAAACTGCTCGTTCCAACGCCTGATACACTTGATAATGATAATAACGCCATTTTAGATTATCAAGAACGAAGTGCTTTTTCTGGCATGATTACTTCTTTTAATGATGGAACTTATTATGGTGAAGAATGGGAAGAAATAGCACATAGATTTGGCTTAGAAGTTTTGGTAAGTAACGAAAAATGGGTATTCGGTTTGAGGGTTGGAGCAATGAATCAGTCTCCTCGAAAAGGAAATATTCGGACGCGCTCTATTGGTTTAACCATTGGTAGAAATGGTTATTTGATACATGGTGCTTACCAAAAAGGTCGCTGGAGAAGTAGTGCATATAGTCTCAGTTTGAGTAAACAAATTTAAAAGAAATAAAAAATGAATCCTAGTATAAATAATACTGTTTTTGTTAAATTTCCTGTATTAGAAAGCGAGCGTTTGATATTTCGTTCTTTTAAGAAAAAGGATGCGGAAGCTTTCTTTCGCTTAAAATCTAATCCGTTGGTCATGAAATATATGGACTCGCCCTATATTGAAAATGTCATCGTAGCAAAAGAAAAGATAAAAGCAGCTAAACAAGATTTCAAAGACCAAAAAGGCATCAATTGGAGCATCATTGATAAAAAAACAGGTCAATGGATGGGATATTTCGGCATTTGGCAAATAGATAAAAAGAATTGTCGTGGCGAAATCGGTTACGCACTTGCACCAGAATATTGGGGCAAAGGGTATATGAAAGAAACCTTTAGCACTTTATTGGATTTTTCTTTTAAAAAATTACACTTACATAGCCTAAAAGCTAATGTCAATCCTAAAAATGAAAACTCTAAACAGGTTTTGAAAAAAATAGGGTTTCGTCTAGAAGCCTATTTTAGAGAAGATTATCTTTTCGATGGCATTTTTTTGGATAGTGAAATCTATTGTTTGTTGGTTAGTGATTGGAATGAGGCTGATTATTTTTAATAAAAAATTATTTTTTTGCACCAAAATTTGGTAATTCAAATATATTCCTTACTTTTGCCCTGCATTTGAGCGAAGGCTTATATAAATGCAACCCAAAAGTTCTATTTTAGAACTAAAAAGTTCGGGGCGTAGCGCAGCCCGGTTAGCGCACCTGGTTTGGGACCAGGGGGTCGCAGGTTCGAATCCTGCCGCCCCGACACTACAAAAAAGTCATCACTTCTATTGAAGTTGATGGCTTTTTTGTTTCTAGCCGACTATTATTAATATGTTTAAATTCTTGGCTAACGTAGCGCGACGAGCTTCGCCGTCACGCTATTAATAGTCGGGCGACGAAGCTCGTCGCACTACGTTAGCTTTTGAAATTATAAAAAACTTTAGGTGTACTAAGCATTTTTAACTCTCCACTTTCAATTAATCAAAATCCTGTTATTTTTTTAGTTATAAAATAGATAATCACACCAACCATTCCTATTATCACTCCTAATAAAATCATTAAAACATAGCCTAAAACGTAACTCAAAGTTGTTTTATAAAAAGCCTTGAAGTAGCTGATTTTATATAATTGATGATAAACATGAGTCATATAGATTATAATAATCGAAGTACTTAATAAATATCCCCAACCCAAAATACTCGGAAATATCAAATAGGATAAGCTTGTAAAAATACCAATAAAAGCAAATTGACCAAAAATGAAAGAGTTAGCAATGATATTTTCGGCATAATTCAAACCTTCTTTCTTAAAAAAACGATACGTAAAAACACTAATAAATGGAATCATCAACAAATAAATCAAGTTTAAATATTTCTTAGTGTACATTCCGACTTTCTCATTAAACTCTCTTCGGTCATCAGTTTGATCTGCTGGATTAAGCCCTATATAATCATTCATCATTCCTTGTTGTGCATCATACAAATCCGTATTCAAGGAGACCAAAACCGTCAAACTTGCCAGTATGAACAAGTATTTGAAAGGGTGATAATATTGTTTTGTCTTTCCATTCAAATAATCGTGAATCACTCGACTAGGCGCAACAAACATTTCTTTGAGTGTGAATAAAAATCCGCGCTCAAAGTTGGTCAAAATTGCCAACGCTTCTCGAATTGACTTTTTGATAGTATATCGTTCTGTAATTGTTTTTTGACCACAATAGCCACAATATAGGGTTGCTTCAAGCCGATCTTTGTTACAGTTTTTGCATTTTGACATTATTCTTATTCCTTTTTGATTTATAAATTGATTTATAAAAATTCGTGCATTCGTACCTATTATTTTAAGACTAAGTAGTTGGATAAAAGTAAACTCGTATAAATTAGGGTTTCAAATCTTTAACTTAGAAATGAGACCATGTCGGTTTCAAAAACCGATATGGTCTCAAATCAATATGTGAAAACTTTTGTTTACTTAAAAAGGAAACAAAGGAAACAAAAAAACACATTAAAGCATTTCGCCTTAATGTGTTTTTTATAAAAATAGCTTTATCACTTAATTAAGCTGCTTTTACAATAGGAGAAGCTCCAAATGACTTCAAAACTCTCAAGTGAGAAGCTACAGCTTGCGAAAA
>CAKZLT010000733.1 GCA_937127195.1 uncultured Saprospiraceae bacterium | reverse complement strand
AAGTATTTCTATTAAGATTAACTATCACTGCAATCTGTTACAATCAGAAAGTTTACTATTAAACTTTGCGTAACATGAGTTATTTATTGATTCACGCTTTTGCTGCGTGACATATTATTTTTAATCAATACTTCTTTAGCCAAATTAAAAAAGTTGAGCGCACCTTTACTACTTGCATCATACATCGCAACAGGCATTCCCAAACTCGGTGCTTCTGCCAAACGTGTATTTCTATGAATAATCGTATCAAATACTTGACTTTTGAAAAACTCGCGTACTTGGTCAATAACCTCATTGGCCAACCTCAATCTACGATCATACATTGAAAGCAAAATACCTTCAATTTGTAACTTTGGGTTAAGCATTTTTTTGACGGTACGAATCGTGTCCATCAATTTAGCTAACCCTTCTAATGCAAAAAACTCACACTGTACAGGCACTAAAACTGTATCTGCTGCCGTCAATGAATTGATAGTAATCAAGCCTAAAGATGGCAAACAATCAATAATAATAAAGTCATAATCATCTGCCAATTGCTTCACTACGCTATCCATGACGTATTCTCTTCTAAAGCGATTAATCAGCTCAACTTCTGCACCAACCAAATCAATACTTGAAGGTAAAAGGAACAAGTTTGGAGTTTCTGTTGCCAATATTGCAGCCTTCGGGTCTTGATCTTCATTGACCAAACAATCATAAATCCCCAACTCCGTTTCATCGGCATTTATTCCAATTCCCGAAGTAGAATTAGCTTGTGGATCAGCGTCAATTAAAAGCGTCTTATACTCAAGAATGGCAAGACTTGCTGCCAAATTGATTGAAGTTGTTGTTTTTCCAACGCCGCCTTTTTGATTGGCAACTGCTATGATTTTACCCATTTTAAATTTACTTTAAAAAATATCTTCCTAAGAAATCGAATTTTTCTATTACAAATATACAAACTCTTTATTTTAATCCTAAAGTAGTTCTTGTTTACAGTGATTATTGTTGATATTTTATGATGAAAGGTATGAAATCTAGGTCTTTTGAATTGTTTTGTATCAGTCACAAAGTTCTAAAATCTTATTCATTGTACGCCAATTTCGAGTAGTTGCTGATGTTTTCAGTGCTTTTTCGACCACATTATTGGTTAATTTGGTACGACCAAAGCCGTTTGGATATTGAATGTAAAGCACTTTTTCGGTTGGCTTTATGATTTCGCCCGTTTTAATATATTTTTCTAATTGTGGTATTATATTATCAGCCATGACAGCCGTTTTCAACATCATAATATAAAATGTTTTGATATTGGTGTCATTAATTTCAAAAGGCATATTTTTTACTATCTTTTTAAAATCAGCCACTTCAAAAGTTATTGTTTCTATATCAAAATCATAAGTATCTTTAACCGCTTTTTTGATAATTTTCGAGAGTTTTTCTGTTTTCTCTTTTTTATAAAAAAAAACTAAATTACCGCTTTGAATATACGTTTTGACTTGCTCTAAACCTGCTTTTGTCAATATTTCTCTGAGGTCAGCCATTTTAATTTTTCGATTCCCTCCAACGTTTATTCCTCGAAGCAATGCGATATATTGTTTTTTCATTGTGGTAATAGCTTTTATATTTCAGTTTATTTTTTATAAAAAAACGCCAAGAAATTGATTATTCTTGACGTTTTTTAATCATTTCATTTAAAAAAAATCATTTCTCAGCAGCTAAAATTAGGTATGCTAATATAAAAAGCTGCTACAACATCTCGCCTCTCGTAGCCCGTAGGGCGATCACGGTTCTCGCTTCTATGCAGTTACGAATATTGTTTAAATCGTTCTGCCAAATCATTCACAATATCCGAAAAGTCATCAGGTATCAATAAATTATCTGCATTTGATACATATTGATTCAATGCTTCAACTTCTTCGATAATACCTTTTTGCATTGCCGCTTTTTCTTCAAAATCCAAAGCCATTCCGCTTTCCAAGTTTCCTAATTTATGAAATTCTTCCATCGTGCAGAACAACATATATTGATTATATAAAATACTATGCAAACGTTCTTGAACATTTCTATAAAATTCGTGGCGACCAACCAACGAGTTTAACCTAATATTATAACGTTCTAATATATTATGGAATCCTTTTTGAATCTGCTTTGAAAGTGCCGAATGTTTCGTATTTGAAGAAAACAATATAGATTCTTCAAAAGATTTTTTCTGCTGAATAATATGCTTTAATTGCTTTTCGACTGTTTGAATATGTGTGTTTGCGTTATGCAAAATCAAATGCACTTGCTCCGATTCGTAATCAATCGCACCTAAGCCTTGGCAACCATAACAAACTTGCTGAAAGAACTGAATACCCAAATATTTATGCTTTCCGTTCAGAGCTTTATTTCCATGACAAACTTGGCAAATCACAGTATCACGCTTATATAAAGGTTGTTCCTCTAGTTCAGCAGCCTGAGTAATCGTCTCAATTTTTTGGTTAATAGATTGCTGTGTCAACCATTGCATCAAGTTTTCAACGCCTTGACTAGCCAATCCATTAGGCAGTTCCGTTAATGGATTATTTTTATACTCAAATTTCTTCAAACTTTTGATTTCGACCAATTCTAGTGGTAGATTTTCAACCGCATTATCAGAAATATTTAAAGTTTCTAAATTTGAAAATTGGCTAATTTCAGCAGGCAAAACAGATAAGTGATTACTAGACAAATTCAAGTGTTTGATTTTTGTCATCGTAAAAAGCTGTTCTGGCAAATCTTTCATTTGGCAATTAGATAAATCGACCGAATTGCTTTTATTTTTAGCCGCTTCTGCTATTCTTTTATTTGCTAATTCTTTTGCCAACCACGCCTTCAAAGAAAGTAAATCCAACTCTACAACTTCCTTAAAACGTGGTTGAAATGGATTCAGTGTCAAATGAACTTCTTTCAGATTAGTCAAATATGCCATTTCATAAGGCAAATATTTAAGTTGATTATGATTAACATCTATGACCTCCAAATTAGTCATTTGACCAATCGAATTGGGTAATCTTTTGAGTTGATTATATGCCAAATTAACCACTCGAATATTTGGCATTCCGAGCAATTCTTCTGGAAAATTCACAACTTCATTATTCTCTAAATATAACTCTTCTAATGATTCTAATTTTAGAAAAGACTTCGTTAAGTGAGAAATTCCATTTTGAAGCGTTGTATTTTCATACTGTCCATAAAAACGACCTAATCGCAATACTTTTAAGTTTTTCAGCTCAAAAACCTCTCGTGGTATCGAACGCAAACCTAAATTAGATAAATCTAATTCTGCAACATCATTCACTTTTGCTTCTTGAATTTTATTAATTCCTTTTCTAAAATTAAACCATTCTCTCAAGCCTACTATACCTTTTTTGACAGGCTTAAACATTGATTTGTGTAATGGATTATGTGTCAAATCAAGGCTATCTAAGCTCTTTAAAAGCGTAATTCCTTCTGGAATAGTCCGAATTTTATTATGGTGTAGAGATAGTTTTTTGAGTTGCTTCAACTCTAATACATCACTTGGAAACTCGTTAAGTTGATTATAATGTGCATTTAGCGTCTGTAATTTGATTAACTGACGAACGCCGACAGGCAATTTTTTAATCTTATTATTAGAAATATTCAAATCCAATAGCCCAAAACGCATCAAGTGAATATTCCCAAAAAGTCCCGTTAATTGATTATTCGATACATTCAATTCTTTGATGTTGCTCAGTTTTGCCATTGCCTTAGGTAACATTCTTAGGCGATTGTTTGACAAATTTAAACTCTGCAACAAAGGCATATTTCCAATATCATCCGATAGACTTTCGAGCTTATTATAAGTTAACACTAACATTCTCAACTGAGGCAATTCTCCCAAAACAACTGGAAATTCCTCAAATTCATTTCGGGATAAATTGAGTTTTTCAAGATGCTTCAATTTCGAAAAGCTCTTAGGTAAATCATCCAATATATTCTCTGAAAGATTTAATGCTTTCAGGTTGAATTGTAGTTTTTCTAATACT
>CAKZLT010000732.1 GCA_937127195.1 uncultured Saprospiraceae bacterium | reverse complement strand
ACTGTATGTATTAGTTCAAGTTTATGTTAACACACGTAGAACGCATCAAATAAGAGTAAATTTAAGTAAAAATGGCGATCCGCTTATAGGTGATGTACTGTATGGTTTTACAGTCAAGTTTGGCGGATTTTGCTTTACAGCTTTCTGTTCTATTTGAAGGTCAAGAGATTAGCCAATTTAATACTTATATGAATGGCGTTACTTTGACACATATTGATAAAGAAAATGATTTATTACTCAAGTTCATGGCTTCTAATTACGGAAGTAACGAGACCGAGCGTTTTGATATTATTGGTGATTATTCGTTGGGGGTTTTGGAAACGGACTTAGGAAGTGGCGACTTTGGGGAAGTGACGAGCATACTCGGAAGCGGAACAGAACACACTTACGCTAGAAATGAATTAAGGTCAAATGTAACAAACATTGCTCATAAAGGCGGCTGGGAATGGAGAGATAGAATAGAATCAAGTAGTTTTTTGCAATGGGGAGTCAAGTATCAAAATGAAACCATCAATGACGAACTCAACGAATGGGAACGATTGGACTCGGCTGGTTATTCGTTACTATATAATATAGACTCGGTATTGTTGCGAGAAGTTGTCAAAACAGACATTAATCTTAATTCGAATCGATTTAGTGGTTTTGTTCAAAATACTTGGAACGTATCGGATAGCTCGAAGGAGTTAAGCTTTACCGCTGGAATTAGAGCGCAATATTGGGATTTGAATAAGGAATTTATTTGGATGCCGCGTATGCGATTATTATATAAGCCTGTCAAATGGAAAAAGGATATTTCTTTCAAATTAGCAACAGGGTTATATCATCAGCCTCCTTTCTATCGAGAATTGCGTAACCAACAAGGAGAAATTAACAGGGATGTAGTTTCTCAAAAGTCTTATCATTTGGTTCTGGGTTCTACTTATGATTTTACATTTAGAGGGCGAGATTTTCGCTTTTTGGGCGAAGCTTACTATAAGCACCTTTGGGATATTGTTCCTTATGATATTGACAATGTTCGTATCCGTTATTTTGGTGAAAATTTGGCAGAAGGTTACGCAACAGGTCTTGACTTACGTCTAAATGGTGAATTGGTAGAAGGTGCGGAATCATGGATAAATGTTTCCTTTTTGCGTACCCGAGAGCGATTCAAAGGTGTTACACACTTAATCAGAACTGCCGAAAATCCAGATACAGCAACAGCCGTTTCAGATGTGCCGCGCGCCACTGACCGATTATTCAACGTTTCGATGTTCTTTCAAGATTACTTGCCACAGAACAAAAACTTTAAAGTTCACATGACTTTGAGCGTCGGCGCAGGTTTGCCATTTGGATTACCCGAAAATAATGTCGAATTTAGGAATATGTTCCGTTTTAGTCCATATCGAAGAGTAGATATAGGTTTCTCAGCATTACTTTGGAATAAATCATGGTTGAATAAAAGACCTAAACATCCGCTTCGTAAATTTGATAATGCTTGGGTGAGTTTAGAAGTATTTAACTTACTAAATGTCTCAAATACAGCAGCGCATACTTGGGTCAAAACGATATTTTTACAACAATATGCCGTTCCGAATTACTTGACGACGAGACGGATTAACTTGAGGTTTAAGTTTGATTTTTAATTTTTTGAACGATACAGAAAACAAAGCGTTTTTTGCTTTTGTTTTAGCGTTTGAACCACAAAGGGACAAAGAAAAGCAAATCATGTTGAAACACCAATTAACAATATTCTTCTTCTCCATTATAGGAATGACGAGTACGGCTTTGATGCGAATCAAAAGCGGTATTCGTCCTTTTTTTTATAATAGAAAAAGATTGAAATGGGGGATTATTAGTGTGATTGGTATTTGGTATATTTTCTTTTCGTTACCTGATTTATTATTTAAAAATCCGTTGTCAGTTGTTTTAGAAGATAAAAATGGTGAATTGTTGGGCGCAAGAATTGCAAATGATGGACAATGGCGTTTTCCTCGTCGGGACACCATGATTTCCACCAAATTTGAAGCCGCAATCATCGAATTTGAAGACCGAAGATTTTATTATCACCTAGGAATTGACCCCGTTGGAATTGGTCGAGCAATTATTCAAAACATCAAAAATAGAAGTATTGTAAGCGGCGGAAGTACGATTTCGATGCAAGTCTTACGACTATCGCGGCAAGGTAAACCTCGTAGCCTTTTTCAAAAAATAACCGAAGCTATACTCGCCACAAGACTAGAATTGAAATATTCTAAATCCGAAATATTATCATTCTATACTGACAATGCGCCTTTTGGCGGTAATGTTGTTGGTATAAATGCCGCTTCATGGCGATATTTTGGGAAGCAACCCGAACGGCTTTCGTGGAGTGAAGCGGCTACTTTGGCGGTGTTACCGAACGCGCCCGCGCTCATTCATCCTGGACGAAATCGCGACGCACTTTATGCGAAACGCAACCGTTTACTTGACCGTTTGCTCGCCAAAGGTGCAATTGATTCTTTGACTTGTGACTTAGCCAAAGTTGAACCCTTGCCCGATGAGCCGCTACCGTTGCCGCGACTTGCACCGCATTTGCTCGAAAGAGCCAAAAGAGAAGTTTTTTATAAAAATAAACAAGCAGCTAGAATCGAAACGACAATAGATAAGTCAATGCAAATTTTTGCCAATCGAATTGTCCAAAAACACCATTCTTTTTTGTCTTCCAATGGTATTCATAATCTTTCGGCGGTGATTATGGAAATCGAAACGGGAAATGTATTGGCCTATGTGGGGAATGCTTACCAGCAATCAACCAACGAACATGGTCACGAAGTGGATATAGTTACTGCGTCACGGAGTTCTGGTAGTATATTGAAGCCTTTCTTATACGCGCTTCGAGTCAATGAAGGTGAGATTCTCCCCACGAATATTCTACCAGATATTCCAACTCAAATGAAAAATTATCGCCCTCAGAATTTTTATGAAACCTACGAAGGAACAGTTGCAGCGGATAAGGCATTGGCTCGCTCCCTGAATGTGCCTGCCGTTAGGATGTTACAAGATTATGGGTTAGAGAAATTTCATTTTTATTTAAAAAAACTAGGACTTACCACCATTAATCAATCGCCAGATTATTATGGTTTGCCATTGGTTTTGGGCGGTGCAGAAGTTAGATTGTGGGATTTGATGGGCGTTTATTCGAGTATGGGACGGACTTTAAATCATTTTTATGAATACGATGGCATGTATGATGTAAATGATTTTCGTCCACCGAATTATCTCAAAAATACAACTTTTGAACCTGCCGAACGCGAAAAATTACTCAAAGAAAGCCCGCTTTTGAATGCTGCTGCTATTTGGACAACATTCGAAGCGATGCTCAAAGTAGAGCGACCAACAGAGGATGGCGCGTGGGAATTGTTTGAATCTCAACGTCGAATTGCTTGGAAAACAGGAACGAGTTTTGGTTTTCGGGATGCTTGGGCAATTGGTGTTTCTAAAAAATACGCGGTTGGAGTTTGGGCTGGCAACGCTGACGGAGAAGGTCGCCCAGGTTTGGTTGGAGTGCTGGCTGCTGCGCCTGCCTTGTTTGATATTTTTAATTATTTGAATGACTCAGAATGGTTTGATACACCGTATGATGAGATGCAAGAATTGCTAGTTTGTCAAGAAAGCGGTTATATAGCAACGGATTTATGTATTAAAAAAGATACCGTTTTAGTGCCAGCAGTAGGCTCGCGTTCTAGGGTTTGTCCATATCATAAGCAGGTTCATTTAGATAAAAGTGGTCAATGGCAAGTGCATAGTGATTGTGAATCTATTACGGATATGCAGCACATTCCGTGGTTTGTGTTACCACCTGTGGAGGAATTTTATTATAAATTTAATCACCCAAATTATAAAATATTACCACCTTTTCGAGCAGATTGTTTGGAGCAATTATCTGATAATCAACAAATGGAATTGATTTACCCTAAGGATGTTTCCAAAATTTATATTCCGATTGACTTAGATGGTGAAATGGGCGAAGTTATTTTTCAGGTGGCGCATCGAGTACCTGAAACGCCGATTTACTGGCATTTGGATAATGAATACCTTGGAGCAACAACGACATTTCACGAAATGGCTTTACAACCCGAAGCAGGTAAACATCTATTGACGCTAGTGGATAAAGCTGGAAATGTGTTGCAACGAAAATTTGAAGTGTTGAGTAAGTAAATTGAGTTGCGGGCATAGCCGTATAGTTAAGGTAAAAAAGCCCCAAAGGGGTGAAATATTACAGCATTGGGGCTTGTCCCG
>CAKZLT010000731.1 GCA_937127195.1 uncultured Saprospiraceae bacterium | reverse complement strand
AATAGGAAAAGCGCAGGCTATTTCAAAAAAATACTCTTCACGAATGATTGATCATTTGCACGTCGAAGTCAGATACAGAGGGCAACTTATCGATCCCGCTAGCCTTTTTAATGTTATTCGGTAAGTGAAGAAAAATAAATAAGTTGCACCATTATACAACTTTATTTATTTTTCTTCACTAAGCAATATATTATACGTTTATCCCTTAAAAAGCTATAAAATAAAAGCAGTAGAATATCCCAAAATGAAACTCTAGCCCAACAAAGAGTCTCATTTTGGGATGTTTTTATATTCCTAATAAAGTCCTCTAAAAAAATTAATGAAAAAATATTACAATTTATAAAGGTCGATTATACTCCCTAGTCATTCTTAAAAAACACAATATTCCCTTCTCAAATGTTACTTTTATTATGCTTTTAATAATTGTATGTTTAAAATATCATTTAACTATAAGCTCAAGCTGATTTTTCCCCCTTACTATCAGACCAATACAGCTATTATTTATTATTATTTTTATAAAAAAAATAACAACACCTCTTTTATTTTCTATTAAAAAGATAGAAAAGCTATTATATTTTTAACGTACAAAAATTTTAAATTCTATTAAATCTTATCAGAAGAAAAATAATTCTGACCATTTTAATTGAACTGGTAATGTTTTTGCCATAACTACTTCTATAAAACAAAACCATTAACTAAAAAAGGGATTACAACCTAAGTAAAAAAACTTAGAGACTTGTTGTAAACATGAAATGTTCTCCAATTATGAAATTTTTAAAAATAAACACCTTCCTCATTTTATCATTGATTTTATTTTCTAATGCTAAAATTGCAGACAAAAATAACCACATAGAAGCTAATGTCTCCTCAGAAGTAGGAACTTATACTTTTGCTATTGTGCCACAATTCCACAGTCAAAGTTTATTTAGAATCTGGAATCCGATTATTCAAGAATTGAATAAAGAAACGGGATTAAAGTTTCGTTTAGCAGGTAATTCTTCTTTTCTTGGTTTTGAAAATGAGCTCAAAAATGGGAAATACGATGTAGCCTATGTTAACCCTTATCATGCTTACATGGCATACAATGCACAGAAATATGAAGCTATTTTAAGCGATACGGAGAAAAAAGTACAAGGTATTTTGGTCGTTAAAAAAGATAGTAAAGATGATGTAAAATCTTTAACAAATAAAGAAGTTGCTTTCCCATCTCCAAACACTTTAGCTTCTTCTATCATGTTGCGCTCAGAATTAGAAAATAAATTCAAAATAAAGGTTCGTCCTCAATATTTGAAGACGCATACAGATGTATATATGAATGTATATAAAGGAAATTATAGTGCTGGTGGAGGTGTTGAACGTACATTTGAAAAATTAAGCCCTAAGATTAAAAATGCACTAAAAATCGTTCACAAAACAGAGAAAATTCCAGCTCATCCAATTGTCATTAATCCTCGCGTACCAAAAGATGTAAGAGCAAAAATAATTGCAGCTTTTATTAAAATGGGAAAAGTGGCAAAGACAAAAGGGTTGCTTCAAAAAATTCCTGTTGAAAATATCACTACTACAAAACAAAGTATTTACAAAAATTTATTGTTTACTGCATCATTATAAAATAAACTCAGCAAGTCATATCAAATAATGAAAAAATTTAAGTAAGGTTAATTCTTCTTGCTTAAATTTTTTCATTTATTTTATAAAAAAATAGAATAAAAAAATGGGCAAGAGGAAGTATTAAATCATAAATAGTTATATATTAGCAAACTATAAGATAGATTAGATACTTTTAGTTAAAAGCTAAAAAATCATTCTCTTAAGTAGTTGAGTCCAAATGATTAAAATCAATCATTTTATGATAGCATAATATTTTGGTAAACAAATAAATCAAAAAATAAATCCTTTAGAGTAAATTAAAAATCCTATTTTTTTTAAAAACATCTAAAGATTCTATAATACTTTATGAAGCTGATTAGCCAATTATCCATCAAAATAAAACTAGTCCTTATAGTACTTGCAGTTCTACTGCCTGTGCTAATCCTATTTGCGGGGTATAGTTTGATGGTTAATATCGTCTCTTCTCAAGACCGCCTTAAGAGCGAAATTGATAATGTGGCTAAAATGACAACAGAATACGCCCGCCCTTTTCTTCTTTTTCAAGACAAAACCGCTACTGAGCAATTATTACAGTTTCAAAAGTTAGAAAGTATTGAATATGCTTGTGTTTATGATATAGATGGAGAAATTGTATCTGAGTATCAGGAAGTTCCTGAAGGACTTGATGTCAAATATAAGGCAGAAAATTCCTCTGAATATATAGATCGCTATTTACACACTTTCGCTAATGCTTATTACGATGACGACAGAATCGGTACATTATATATATTAGCTAATACCGACAAGGTGAATAAATTGATTAATCAAAGTATTCAAAATGTATTATTAGCTATTTTAGTTTCCATTCTGATTGCTTTAGGATTAGTTTTGTTACTACAACGTTTTATTTCTGAGCCAATTCTGAATTTAGCTAAGTTCACCAAAAGTATTTCTGAAAGTCCTGATTATGGTCAACGTATAGAAAATACTTATCAAGATGAAGTTGGTACATTATATAATAGCTTTAATTCAATGCTGGATGCCATTGAATCTACCACAGTATCAAGAGGTTACCTCAATGACATCTTGTCTTCTATGGCAGAAATGCTGATTGTATTAGATAATGATTTTAATATTCAGAAAATCAATGAAGCCGTTAGTGAACAAATGCAATATTCAAGCAGTGAACTAATTGGTAAAAAGATTGACATCTTACTCAAAAGAAATACAGCAGAAGCATTTTATCAAAATGAGCAAGTAGAAACAAATTTTTATACTAAATCTGGAGAACGTAAAGTTGTTGCGATTTCTCTTTCTGGTTTAAATACAAAGTCTCAGAATAGCTCTACTATTATCTGTACAGCAAGAGATATTACAGAACAACAACTTGCAAAAGAACAACTTAAGCGTAATTTTGAAGAGCTGCAATTAACTCAAGAACAATTAAAAATTGCTAAAGAATTAGCTGAAGCATCTTCTAAAGCCAAGTCTGAATTTTTATCTAAAATGAGCCACGAAATCCGAACGCCAATGAATGCGATTATCGGTATGGCACATTTATTATTACAAAATAATCCTCAACACGAACAAAAAGACGATTTAAAAGACTTACTATTATCTTCTGAAAGTCTATTGACTTTGATTAATGACATCTTAGACTTTAGCCACATCGAGGCAGGACAAGTCATTTTCCAAAAACGCGAATTTAATATTCACAACCTAGTTCAAAACGTAGTTAGAAGCTTACGTCAAGACCATGTAGGCATGAATCTATCAATAGATGAAAGAATTCCTAAAATCGTTAAAGGTGACCAAAAACGCTTACTACAAATATTGACGAATTTAATACATAATGCAGTCAAATTCACACAAAAAGGTGAAGTATCTGTTGATGTTAAGCTAGATTCTTATGATGCTTTCAAAACTTATTTATCTTTTTCTGTTGAAGATACTGGAGTTGGAATTCCAGAAGATAAGATAGGATTAATATTCGAGAGTTTCTCTCAAGTAGATAATTCTTTGACACGCCAATATCAAGGAAAAGGATTAGGTCTAAGTATTGTTAAGCACTTATTAGAATTACAAGATTCTTCTATTCATCTTAAAAGTGTTGTTGGTAAAGGTTCTACTTTTTCTTTCACATTAGGCTTTGATAATGTTACTCAAAAGGAAGTTTCAAAACAAAATACAAAACAAAAAACGCTACCTACTATCAAAAAACTAGATGGAATGAAAGTTCTTTTGGTAGAAGATAATCGAATGAATATTATTGTTACCAAAAAACTTTTAACGGTTTGGAAAGTAACAGTAGAAGTAGCAGAAAATGGTAAAATAGGTGTTGATAAAGCTGCAACAGGTGATTATGATTTAATTTTAATGGATTTGCAAATGCCTAAAATTGATGGCTTTGCATGCACAGAAGCCATTCGGCGCCGACAAGATTATTATCGCTATATACCAATCATCGCGGTCACTGCAAACTTGATGGATTCACAACAAGAAAAGTGTATCAAAGCTGGCATGAATGCTTATCTAGCTAAGCCAGTAAATTTAAAGCGCCTGCAAGAGACTTTGCAGACAGCGCTATTAGCCGCTCAGGGATGCGACTAAGCTTTATAAGGATTGTTTTTACTAACGGACTGCAGCTAACTAATAGTTAGTCGACT
>CAKZLT010000730.1 GCA_937127195.1 uncultured Saprospiraceae bacterium | reverse complement strand
CTTAAACGCATTTCTCTTAAATTCCTCTTTATATTGAAAGTGGAAGGTTGGCCCCAAATATTAGAAGAGCTGTGACGCGACACCTGCTCGTCTGTTAGTGGATCCAGACTCAGTTAAGTGAGGACAGCTCTGGGCGACATGCTTGTAGTGGCTTTTTAAAAACTCAAAAGTCTCTTCAGTCGTCAAGGAGGAATCACATAGAAATAAATAAAAGTAGCTTTAGCTTCATTGTACAAAGCTTCTGAATGGTGTTTTTTACTGTGAATGTTTTGACTCGTAAGTCATTCAAGGACAGTTCTCATGGAGACCACACGGATAGAAAGGGAGAGTTATCAATTGATGTGGTAATTGTGAAACACTATAGTTATATAACCTCAAATGTTAAGATTTAGTTGAGTCAAACAATGTACAAATAATCTAGAAAGCATATAAAATACTCCCACACAGTATTGAGAATATGTTTAACTCGGGAGTAGGAAAGTAAATGGGTAAATGTTTGGAATAAATACGAGAAACTAAAAAAATGTAGCTAACTTTGCATTTTCGGTTTTTCAAAAAGTGTTAAACAAATACAAAAACTTAAATGTAATTATTTTAATTGTGATATAGATTTTTTTTTAATGTCTTTATAATTACTGGCTCTGCCAGTAAACACACATTCTTCTGGTCCAAATAAATGTCAACTCAACTTAATGTAGCAGTTCTTCTACTTGTAAGTTTTTTTTATTTTTTATAAAGAATTGATTCTTTGGTTAACAGAAGGAGCGAATATTTTTTTCGTTTTAATGGGATTCTTCGGACTGTTCGGAGTGACTTTTTTGATTGAAGGCTTTTTAAATTTTAAACAACTTTCTTACGAAGATGAAATATTAGAAGAACGATTTTTCTTTTTTTTAAATAAAAAAACACTGCACGTCAACGAAAAAACAACAGCTTCTTTTTTATCAAAAAAGTACTTTGGTATTGTTATAAAATGGTTGGCTATCGAAGATGAAAACGGCAAACAAATAAGGTTTCATAATTTTCAATATAAAAATTTTAATGCTTTAGCTACGACATTTCAACAGAAACTAAAGCCCAAACACATCCAAATAAAGCTTTCTTACGTTAATAGAGTTATCATTTTGGCTTTTTCGGCATTAACTATATGGATGATAATTTCGGCTTACGGGAATATTATTTTTTGAAGGAAAGCCTTCTTTTTTATATAAAAGAAGTAAAAAACAGGTTCTCTGAAAGTTATTGTGGTTCTTGTTACAGCTATTTACAGAAGCAGCGGCAGCAGAAATCAGTGACGAGAAACTAGAAACATTCAAATCTGTTACTTTTTAATCAGATTTCGTTTTCTTCAAAAAAATCAGAGAGCTATTAAAACACTACTACAATGAAAACAATAAAAAAAATAACATTCTTAGCTTTAGGAATTTTGCTTTTTAGCAGTTTTTCGGAGACTTCAAACTGGTCAAAGCGACACGATAAAAATGGCTTAAAAGTATATACTAGAACGGATACAGATGGCTTGAAAGAGTTTAAGGCGATTATTACGGTTGATTATTCGGTAGATGCGATTGTGGCTTTGATGAATGATTATGAAAACCATGAAAATTGGATGAGCCACATTAACGAATGTAAATTTTTGAAAGGAAATCCAAAAACAACGAAATATTTATATTATGAAATGTATATGCCGTGGCCACTGAGCAATCGTGATGTTGTGTCAAAGAGTACTTTTTTGACTTATAAAAATGGTGCGGTTAAGTTGAGTATCAATGCAGTGTCGGGCATTCATCCTAAGACGAAGCACGTTAGAATTAATGAAGGAAAGGGATATTGGTATTTTGAACCTGTATCTAGCCAAAAGACTAAAATCATTTACCAATACAAGGCAGATCCTGTTGGAATTCCTTCGAGTATTGTGGGGTGGTTTTTGGTAGATGGACCTGTTGATACAATAAGTGAAATGAGGAAAGAACTGGCAAAATCGAAATACTAATCCAACTTAGTAGTCAGTCAAGGTAATCGTGTCGGTTAATTTTGGAAGCGAGAGGTGAGACCGCTCTACGAGCTACGAGAAGCGAGATATAGCGTGAAGCCAAAACAGCCGCTATAATTCTCGCTTCTTGTCTCTCGCTTCAGTCAAGCCTTAATCGCAAAAGCTGCTACCCTATCATATAAAGGCATGGCTTCTTCCAAAAGCGATTCTAATGCTTCTGGGAAAGGTGCAGTTTTGGCTTTATAAGGCGCGAAACCTGTTGAACGGTGAACACTTTTGTACCAATATTCTGCCCAAGAACCATCTTCTGGTCTTGCACCAGCTTCCCATTTGAGCATATTTTTATCAAAAGGAATATCTATTTTTTTGCAAAGTTCACTTAATACTTTTGGTGGATTTAATAAAACTTCTTTTGACTCCAAAACAATCACAGGCAGATTTTTGGATTCCAAATATTCCAAAACCTTTATCTGAGCAGGATAGCCAACATCATACAAACTAGGTTTTTCGACCTGTTGATTATAAGAAGGAAGCATTTCACGCGGATTCCTAGTCAAAATAACATTGACACAATCATCCATGAAAGACCAATCTAATTCAATCAAGTGATGCGCCATTTGCTTGAAAAATACAATAGGCGTGTTATGCTGTCCCATCATCATTTGAACGACTTTTGTCCCATCATTCTCTTGTGTAGCAAGTACTTCACTTGCTCCAGGGTGGTATTCTACCGCAGTAGAATTGGCTAAATAATGAGCATAAAGCGGTTCATCAAACACTGTTGTATCCATTCTCTGAGCGAAAGAATACATCATAGCTGTCGAAATATTGCGAGGACCAGACCAGAGATTGATACGTTTCATATTTAATTTGATTTTTTGTCTATTGAAATACGATGCACTTCTGATTCAATCAAGCCTTCGTATAAGTTGCTTAGTTTTCGACTCAAGTCGCCATATTCACCATTTCCGATAGTGCGACCGTCGATTTTGGTTACTGGCGTTACACCGCCAAATGTTCCTGTAACGAATGCTTCATCCGCGCCATAAACATCAAAAAGTGAAAAATTCTTTTCAAAAACAGGAATATTATTTTCTTTACAAACTCTAATAATATTACCCCTCGTAATGCCTTGCATACAATATTGCCCCGTTGAAGTCCAGACTTCGCCATCTTTTATCATAAAAAAGTTCGTCGCATTACAAGTCGAAACAAAACCATGAATATCTAGCATCAATGCTTCGTCTGCGCCTGCTTCTATGGCTTGAACGAGTGCCATGACTTCATGTAACTTGCTGTGGCAATTGAGTCGCGGGTCAAGATAATCTGGTGAACCGCGTCGAATCGTACTCGTGAAAAGGGTGATTCCTCGTTCTTGAGAGTCTTTACTCGCGGCTTTGTGTTCTGCAATAATGACTAAATTTGGACCACTAATCGTTAATCGTGGGTCTTGCGAAGGCGTTTTTTTGATGCCGCGCGTTACCATGAAACGCACATGAACGCCGTTGTGCATTTGATTGGCTTTTAGGGTTTTCCAGACTTCTGCCATTAATTCGGCTTTGGTCATTTTCAAATCCATG
>CAKZLT010000729.1 GCA_937127195.1 uncultured Saprospiraceae bacterium | reverse complement strand
CGGATACAAAGACTTGCCAGCCTTCTTTTTTTCCTAAAATGGCAGCTCCAACACCACTTTCTCCTGCTCCAAGTACGATTAAGTTCATTTTTTAATAATTAATAATTAGCAATTAAAAATTAATAATTGCTTTTATTGTTTGTTTCTTTTTTTTAAATATTTTAACAAGAGGCTACTATCAACGGAGAATTATTAATTAAAATCATCTAACTTTTAAAGTAATAATTGTCAAAACCGCTAGAATAATTCCAATAATCCAAAACCTAGTAACTAACCTTGATTCAGGAATACCTTTCTTTTGATAATGATGATGCAAAGGCGACATCAAAAATACTCTTCGACCTTCTCCGTATTTCTTTTTGGTGTATTTGAAGTAACCGACCTGTATAATAACCGAAAGATTTTCAACTACAAAAATTCCACAAAGAATAGGAATAAGGAATTCTTTTCTTATAAAAATGGCTAACGCTGCGATAATTCCACCCATAGCGAGACTTCCTGTATCACCCATGAAAACTTGTGCAGGATTGGCATTATACCACAAAAATCCTAAACAAGCTCCTAAGGTACAAGCAATGAAAACGGATAATTCACCAGTATTTGGCAAGTATAAAATGCCTAGATAATCTGCAAAAATAGTGTTTCCTGATACATAAGCCAATATTGCTAATGCCGCTAAAATGATAGCAGAAACGCCAATTGCGAGTCCATCCATTCCGTCGGTTAAGTTGGCTGCGTTTGAAACTGCCGTTACGACAATAATTACAAATGGTACGAAAACAGCCCAAACCATGCTCGGTGCATTATCACCTAAAAACCAAAGCATTTGAGTGTAATCGAATTCATTTCCGTTGAATGCTTTTATAAAAGGAATATTAGTTAAAGTCGTTTTGACGTAATAATATTCGATTTGAGTGCTTTGGTCAATGAAGGATTTTATAATTTCATAATTACCTTTTGCGAGTTGATCAGCAGTCATTCTAACCACAATGTCATCATGAAAAAGCATTGCAAGTGCAATGACTAAACCGACGATGATTTGACCTAATATTTTATATCGACCTGCTAAACCTTCTTTTCCTTTAGTTAGTTTGAGGTAATCGTCTAAGAAGCCGACTAAACCAAGCCAAATCGTTGTGAAAAGCATCAATTGTATATAAATGTTATCCAATCGAGCAAAAAGCAAAGATGGAATAACAATTCCCATGATAATCATAATACCACCCATAGTTGGAGTTTTAGCTTTCAAAGCTTCTCCTGGCAATCCCAAAATGCGTTGCTTTTCGATGACTTGAAAGTTTTGAATGACCTTAATTAGTCGCCCTCCAAGTACCAAAGTAATTATCAATGATAGGATAACCGCCATTCCTGCACGAAATGTGATATATTGAAAGAGTCCTGCACCGATATAATCTTGCTGTTCTAAATATTGAAATAGATGATATAACATAGTTGAGTTGATTGTTTCGTTTTGATGATCTGTTTTGCAGGTTGCCAGTTACGAGTTGCGGATTGGTTTGCTATTTATAGCGGTAGCCAACCCACAACTCGTAACTGGCAACCCGTAACTTTAACTCAACTCTTTTTTAAAAGCAACAACTTCTTCATATTCATTCTTAAAATTGGTCAAATAACGATTTTTATCTAATTCCGACCAATTCAACATTTTAGCCATCTCATCCGCTATGAAAGGATACCATTGTGCTAAAGTATCTCTTTCAAAATACAAACGACCGCTACGACGAATCAAGTAATCATCCAAATTATTGGTCATTTCATAATTGACAACATACCATAATTCGGCTGCATGCAAACGCTTTTCGGCATCTTGAATCGTTGGATACAACTCAAAAGCTCTTTCTATAATCCTATCCGTTTCTGTTCCGTACTTTTCAACTAGACCAACAATATGATATTCCTTTAAGCCTATTTGAGAAACTTCTCCACCTCTCTGAACAATGAATTTTACAACTTCCTCTTGACTTTCAAACTGCCCTCCCATCAACTTCAAATGCTCCGTTTGGCATTCTTTGAGGTGACTATACTCATTCGAGTGCGCTGCTTTTAGTTGCTTAACAACCACATCAATGATTCGTTCTGCCATTTTTCGGTAGCCCGTCAACTTACCTCCAGCGATAGAAACCAAGCCCGTTTTAGAATAAAAAACCTCGTCTTTTCTTGATAATTCTGATGGATCTTTACCATCTTCATGAATTAATGGACGCAAACCTGCCCATGTTGAAATCACATCATTAGGTTCTAAATTCACGCTCGGAAACATATAATTCACCGCCTTCAAAATATAAGTGACATCACTTGCTTCTGTAATTGGTCGCTCGATTTTGGCATCTTTATCATAATTTGTATCCGAAGTTCCGATATAAGTCACTCGACCTCTCGGAATCGCAAACATCATTCGACCATCTTCCAAAACATCAAAATAAACGGCTTGCTTCACTGGCAATTTTTCACGAGGCACAACCAAATGCACACCTTTTGTTAAATGCAAACGCTTTCCATTAACTTTATCGGTATCTTTTTCGCGCAATTTATCCACCCAAGGACCAGTTGCATTAATCACTTTTTTGGCTTTAATCTGAAAATCTTCTCCCGAAATATGGTCTTTCGCTTCCACGCCTACAACCGTTCCATTTTCATAAATATAACCTGTTACTTCAATATAATTCAAACAATCTGCGCCATTTGCTACGGCAGTTTTAGTATTTTCGATGGTTAATCGCGCATCATCACTTCGATATTCATAATACAATCCGCCACCTTTCAAAATGTCCTTTCTCACTAAAGGTTCGGCTATTTCGGTTTCTTCTTTAGAAAGCATCTTTCGACGCTCATCAGGTTCAACACCTGCCAAAAAATCGTAAACTTTCAAAGCAATTGAACTCATCATTTTACTCAAAGAACCACCTTCTACAATCGGCAAAACCATTTTTTCGGCAATAACGACGTGTCGGGCATTGCGATGCACAACCGCTCTTTCCATCCCAACTTCGCGCACCAATTGTATTTCGAGTTGCTTCAAATAACGCAATCCGCCATGAATCAATTTCGTGGAACGACTACTCGTTCCCCAACCGAAATCCTTCATTTCGACCATAGCCGTTTTCAATCCACGAGTCGTAGCATCCAATGCTGCGCCTGCTCCCGTGATTCCACCACCAATGATGAGTACATCATAATTTTTTGTGGTTAATTTATTTTTAAAATCATTTCGTTTTAATGCTGAAAAGGTTGATTTTGACATTTTTATTACTTTGTTCTTAATAAAAGACTAAATACTTACTAAAGGACAAAGTAAAAGGAATGTTTATAGAAATTCAATCAAAGCTTCATTTTTATAGTATTATTTAATTTGCGGTTTCTTTAAACAATATCAATCGCTAGTTTTAGAGTTGAGCGTAGCGTCTCTGAAATTAGGCGTTTTATCACGCCTGTCTGCCGACAGGGCAGTCTTAGACCTGTGTAAACTATGAAATACAGCATACTTGCTCGCGAGCAAAGGGAAAACTAAATTACACCCTTTTTTTATAAAAACTAGGTGGTCAATTGTTTTTGTT
>CAKZLT010000728.1 GCA_937127195.1 uncultured Saprospiraceae bacterium | reverse complement strand
AATGGTGAATGACATTTCAATAATTTCCTCCCATTTTGCATTGTTTTGCCAAAATTCATCGACTACCGAAAGGCTTAATTGACTGGTAGTTGGATTATATTTTTTTAGTGTTTTTTGCTTTTTTGTGTTAGAAGGTTTTATCCCATCAATAGACATTTTACCAAACCAACCATTACTATAAGTAGTATTAGAATTACTTTTTGAGGCTTTTTGAAGTGCTTTTGTGATGGCAGGTTGATAATATCGTGCATAAATGTTTAAGTGTTCCAAACATTCTAGAATACTCCAACTTTCAGGGTTCACTTTTTTATTCAAATCATTTTCGGTTAAGCCCTCTAAGGTTGTTTTGATGAGTGTTTGATTATTTTGATAAATGCTCTTTATTTCGTTTAAAAATGATTGATTAGTCATATTATTATTGTTGTTTAACAATCGATTTTTTTTAATTATTGAATAGGACAAAGAAAAGAACTATTTGAATAATAATCATTGATTGAAATCAAGACTTATGTTTTTTTCCTATTTACTAAATATTTTTACTCGATTAAATGGTCGATAACTTCCATTTCTTTTTCTTGAAAAGCCGTTTCAAAACTGAAATACCAAATACCAAAAGTTGTTGTGAGGAAGTAAGAAATATAAATATTAACAGTATAGTTTTCTATTTCTTTGGGGATAAAGAAAAGAAAGCTAATGAATAGAATTAACATTGAAATGATTTGAATGATTGTTTTTTTGATTATTATATCATAGGAATAATTATTTAATCCTAGCACAAGTACCATAATAACCGCCCAATAAATGATAAATAAACCACCGTTTTTATAAATAAAAGGCTGTTGATATACTTCTAGTAAGTTGCTGCTGCTCATATTGGGAATTGCAGCTAGTAGAGGCGACACCAAAACCAACAACATCCAAATTCTATTCGCATATCTCAAATCGTTAGGTAATTTCATGTACTTCAAGTATTCAGGAAAACTAAATAAGCCTTATTTTCCGTAGTTTTTGTTATTTCATTTTTATAAAAATAAAGAAACTAAAATTCCTTTGGAAATAAATCTTTTTGTAACGCTAAGTGAAGAACAATAAATAAGTTGCACCATTATACAACTTTATTTTTTTAAATAGAACAAAGAAAAAGTATAATGGTGCTAGTTATTTATTGTTCTTCACTAAGCGTAAGTTATTGCTTGTTTACTCGTAATTTCCTTTTCTTTTTTTACATCTTCAATGAATGCGTCAATTTGTTTTTTTGTTACATTCGGCATACAGATAATATGAGTTATATCTTCTGTTGCCAATTGCCACTTATCTTTTATGGCATCAGACATTTTAGGAAGGACAATAGTGATAGCACCTTCATTACTCCATGCTTCTATACCTAATTTTATTAGTTCTTTTTTGCAATATTCAGCGACTTCTAAGCTTTGTAAATAACGACTCTTTAGTCCTTCCATGCCCATTGTTTTGATGGCATACCACAAAAATAAAGAACTATGTCCGTTGCGAGAACCCGTAATCGTTGTATCTAATGAACCAATATACGATACGCCTTTTGCAATTCTATCTCTTAAAGAGCGTTTGGTCAAAATTACACCTGAAGGAATAGGAGAGCCGATAAATTTATGCCCACTTATAGATATGCTATCTGCTCCATCTTCAAAGTCAAACGGAATACGAGGCTCAATGAACGCACCATAAGAACCTGACAAAGCAGCATCGCAATGAATATAATGGTCTTGAATCGCCAATTTTTTTAGAATGCCCTTAACTTTTGTAACATCGTCTTTTGCCTCTTTCATCGTCGTTCCAAAGGTAGTTAGGATAATTGCAGGCTTATGTCGATTAAATTGAAGCGTATTTTCGAGGTCATCATAATCCATTTCGCCATTTTCCTGTGACCGAATGACAATGCTTGGAATATTTAATAGATGAATATTTTTCTTTACACTATAATGAGTAGATTCTGAGAAGTAAACCATTGCTTTTGGATACAATTCTCTTGCGATATAGAGTCCATACAGGTTACTTTCAGAACCTCCATTTGTAACATATCCCCAATAATTTTTGGGGTTTGCTCTGAGTAATTTTGCAAAAAAATCAATAACCTCCCTTTCCATTTCATGGGTCTGGACTTTATAAGTACTATCTTCAAATGGATCTCCAAGGTTGTTTATAGGGTATTTTAAAAATTCATGGAGTTCTGAATAATCAAAATCTTTAGATACAGGGTAACCTAAAAATAAGTTACTTGCCTCTTTTATTTTATCTAACAAATCGTTTAATCGTTCGCTCTTAGAAGTTGCTGATATTTTGACCATTATCTTTTTTTATAAAGTGATTATTACTGCAAATTTAATTATATGTGGTGTTAAATACCATTAATTTTTATATTTAAGATAACAAAACTATTTATTGTGAAATAATAGTATTTTTAACCTGTTTTGAATTTGTTGTTATTAAATTTCAGTAAAATAATCTCTAATGGATAAAATAGATAGAAGGATATTGGTAGAACTTCAGGTAGATGCTAAACAAAACACGAAAGAAATTGCCCGCAAGATAGGTTTGACTGCAACGCCAACTTACGAAAGAATTAAAAAACTAGAACAACGGGAGGTTATTAAATCTTATGTAGCATTACTTGATCGCAATAAGATTGGAAAACAGGTTGTAGCATATTGTCAAATCACGTTACTAAAGCATCATAAGGAGTTGATAGACCGTTTTAAAAGCGAAATCCTTCTACTTCCTGAAATAATGGAATGTCATCACGTTTCGGGAAATTTTGACTTTTTATTGAAAATTGTACTAGATAATATTCCTGATTTTCATCAATTTATTAATGAAAAGCTTTCGGTAGTTGATGGTATTTCCACTATCCATACCTCATTTGTGATGAATTCTATAAAGAATACTACGGCTTTTGAATTATGATTTTTAAGCCAATAAATTGCCGAAATAGTTGTCAAAAAATCTTTTTATGGATAATTTGCACCGAGTAGCTTATCTTTCTGATGGCTTAATATCTTTAAACCTTTTAAGCTGTTCCTGAAACTTTTCTTTATCTATTGGTTTGAATATTTTTTTATCTGATGCAGGATATTTTGATAAATACTCATTTCTTAGCACAGGTCGATTTTCAAACCCGCCACCACAATTAGGGCAGACGTTTTGAAGTATTGTTTCTACACAATCTCTACAAAATGTACATTCAAAGGCACATATCATCGCTTCTTCGCTATTTGGTGGTAATGAAGTGTTACAATTTTCGCAGTTTGTTCTTATTTCTATCATTTCTATTGATTTTGCCTTTGATATTTTTTTAAAAGTTAAGTCTAAATATTTTCTCTGTTACTTAAGTAGTTAGTCTTGACTGACTACTAAATACGCTGTTTTTTACCGAAATTTGAATCTAAGCGTTTTATTATCAAACGAAATTCCAGTTTGTTTGAAAGCATTTTGAATATGATTTTTTTTGATAAAATCGCCTAAAGTAGCGGCGATTAATTCGCTTTTTTCATTAATCAAAATAACATTATCTGCCAATTGTAATGCTAACTCTATTTCGTGTGTAGAAAGTAAAATGATTTTATTCAACTCTTGAGATAGAGATTTTAGTAATTGAAAAATTTGGTATCGATTGACCAAATCCAAATGCGTCGTTGGTTCATCCAAAATTACAATTGGCGTATCTTGCACAATTGCGCGAGCAATCATAATTTTTTGTAATTCTCCATCACTCAAGCTTTCAAGATACTTATTTAACAGATGTTCAATTTGTAATCTTTGGACAATCTTATTAATAACAGCTTCGTCATCATCAGATAGTTGCCCAATGAAATTAGTATAAGGAAATCGCCCTAAAGCTAATAATTCATGAACTTTAAGGTAAGATAATCGAATCTTTTCAGTATTGACTATACTGATTTTAGTGGCCAATTGTTGGGTTGAAAGACTATAAATATCAACGCCATCTAATTTGCAAATTCCAGTTAAAGGCTTTAAGTGACCACTAATTGTTTTTAGAAAGGTTGTTTTACCTGTTCCATTTCTACCAATCAAAGCCGTAAAACCCGATTGAATTTCAAAATCAACCGTTTCTTTCAATAAGCCACTTTGATAACCAATATTTAATCGTTCAACTCGAAGCATTTTTTATGGATTGCAGGTTGTGAGTTGCGGATTTTGAGTTGCCTGTTACGAAGTTGGTTACCGCTACTAGTACTCACTAATAGCGAGAGCCAACTCGCAACCCGTAACAGGCAACCTGCAACTCGTTAAATCAAACCATCTAACATGGTTAACTTTCTATCACTCATATTTGCCAATTGTTCATTGTGTGTTACAATTACAAAGGTTTGGTTAAAATCATCTCTCAATTGAAAAATCAAATCATGCAATTCTTTAGAAGACGCAGAATCTAAGTTTCCTGAAGGTTCATCAGCAAACACAATAGCAGGATTGTTCATTAATGCCCGCGCAACGGCAACCCTTTGCTGTTCTCCACCCGAAAGTTCGTTTGGTCGATGCGTTAGTCTTTCGCCCAAGCCCAAATAAGTCAATAATTCTTCTGCTCGAATTTTAGCTTGTTTTTCTGATGTTTTTTTGATAAAAGCAGGAATACAAACATTTTCTACTGCCGTAAACTCAGGTAATAAATGATGAAATTGAAAAACAAAACCAATCTCATTATTTCTAAAAGCAGCCAATTCTTTATTCTTCAGAATAGAAGTATTCGTACCATTAATAATCAACTCGCCAGAATCAGGTGCATCCAAAGTTCCCAAAATATGCAAAAGTGTACTCTTACCTGCTCCCGATTTTCCTACAATCGACACCACTTCCCCTTTTTCAACATGAATATTTACGCCCTTCAATACGCGCAAATTATCATAAGACTTTTGTATATCCGTTCCTTTTATCATTCTATTAGGTGTATTATTAAAATTTTTCACCAAAAATATAAAAAAACTATGTTGGAATAGCTTCTAAACATGAAATCTTATTAATTTCGGCTTCCTATTGTAAAATTAAACACTGTATATATATTTTTATAATGTAAAATTGTAAAAATGCAAGCTGACCTACTTACTTTTTTGAGTAAAAGTACGTCTTTTATAAAGTAAAGGGAATAGACTTAGTAACGGAGAAAAAATAACTTCGTCATTTGTC
>CAKZLT010000727.1 GCA_937127195.1 uncultured Saprospiraceae bacterium | reverse complement strand
GGTTTAGGTTACATTGAGAAATTAAAATCTAGGAAATTTTAAAATCATACATCAAACAAAAGCACTTTTGCGTAATGTAAGTTAGTAATTTTCAAAAAAACAAATCTCATTGAACGAAATGCTAACTAATTGGATTTCATTGAACACTTACCAGTGTTTTTGTGTTTCTCTTTATTCATTATTTTTTCATCAAAAAAAGAACAATTTTTTTATTGATAAACTAGATTATGTTTATTTTTTTTAAAAAAATCATAATATCTTTACTTAGTTTTAAATATAAACTTAGACTAAATACACTGTTTCAAAAGTTTATTTACAATTTAAAAAGCTAACGTAGTTCGTCGCGCTACGAAACATTAAACAACTTTTGAAACAGAATACTAAACGTTAAAAGATGAAGATAGCAATAGTAGGGATAGGATTAATTGGCGGTTCGATGGCAATCAGTTTGAAAGCGAATGGTTTTGCTACTCAAATAATTGGTGTAGATAAAAATAAAACGAATGCCCAGAAAGCATTAGATATTCATTTGGTTGATGTGATTATGTCATTAGATGAAGCCATTGAATGTGCCGATATTATTATTTTATCGACTCCTGTAAGTGCCATGACGGCTTTATTACCTGTCATTTTGAATAAAATAAAGGGAAATCAAATCGTCTTAGATGTTGGTTCTACAAAAGAAATGATTCTAAAAAGTGTAGAAAATCATACTAATCGCGGGCAGTTTGTCGCGACACATCCAATGGCAGGAACAGAATTTTCGGGGCCAGAAGCAGCTATTCCGAATTTATTTGATGGAAAATGTACTGTTTTTGTTGATATTGAAAAGACAAATCCTAAAGCTCATCAAATGGCCGAAAAACTATATAAGGCTCTGAAAATGGGCATTGTATATCTGGATGGTAAAGCTCATGATATTCATACTGCTTATATTTCTCATATATCACACATCAGTTCGTTTGCATTGGCATTGACGGTTCTTGAAAAGGAACAAGATGAAAAACGAATTTTTGAATTGGCAAGTGGTGGATTTCGTTCAAGCGTTCGCTTGGCAAAAAGTTCGCCTGATATGTGGATTCCTATTTTTGAACAAAACCGAGACAACGTTTTGGATGTCTTGGACGAACATATTAATACATTGGCAAAATTTAGAAGCCTTTTAATCAAAAAGAATTTCACTGAATTTTATCGTCTCATTGAGGAAGCTAACGACATTCAACGAATTTTAAAATAAAAATGATTCGTTACTATTCAGCATCGCCGAATGTAATACCATTTAACCACGAATTAAACGAATTTGCACTAATGATTAGTGAAAAAAATATCAAAACATGGAATTTAAAAAAGTATTTGAGAGTAAGCACGAACGACCTTTCATCATTTCGGGGCCTTGTAGTGCTGAAACGGAGGAGCAAGTACTAAAAACAGCGCATGAACTAGCCAAGCAAAATATTGATTTATTTAGGGCAGGAATTTGGAAACCTAGAACTTCTCCAGGCTCTTTTGAAGGCGTTGGTGTAGAAGGTTTGAGTTGGTTAAAGCGTGTAAAGAAAGAAACAGGATTGAAAGTAACTACGGAAGTAGCCAAACGAGAACACGTTTTTGAGGCTGTGAAGGCAGGTATTGACGTACTTTGGCTGGGAGCAAGAACAACGGTTAACCCTTTTGCCGTTCAAGAAATAGCGGATGCGATAAAAGGCGTTGATATTCCTGTACTTATCAAAAACCCAATCAATCCAGATTATAAACTTTGGGTTGGGGCTATCAAGCGTATTTATAATGCAGGTATCACCAAAATAGGTGTGATTCACCGTGGTTTTTCTTACTATGGAGACACGAACTATCGCAACGTTCCGCGTTGGCAAATACCTATTGACTTGATGAGAGAATTTCCTGACTTGACTTTTATTTGTGATAATAGTCATATCTGTGGTCGTAGAGATACACTCGAAGAAGTGGCTCAAAAGGCAATGGATTTGAACTTTGATGGATTAATGACCGAGGTACATCCTGATCCTGATAATGCATGGAGTGATGCTGCACAGCAAATTACACCTGATACTTTTAAGGATTTAGTTAACAATTTGGTTTATAGAAATCCTTCTTCTTCTGACCGTACTTTCAATGCAACCTTAGGTCATTTACGTCAAGAAATCGACGAAATTGATAATGAGTTAATGAACTTGCTTGGTAAGCGCATGAAGATTGCAGAACAAATTGGTCAATATAAAAAGGATAACAATATTTCGATTTTACAACCTGCCCGATGGGGTTCAATATTGGAAGCTGCCGTTGAAAAAGGTGCTAAACATGATTTGAGTGAAGCATTTATTAGTTCTTTTTTGAAAGCCATTCACCAAGAATCTATCAACCATCAAGAACAGATAATGAAAGGATAGTATTAAAAAAAAGGCTTTTTCTTTTATAAAAAATAGGTTATATCAAACTTCAATCAAACCTTATAGGTTTTAAAAACCTATAAGGTTTAGAGAATCGAGAAAAAAAGTCCTAACTTACTTAAAAAGCTCAGATTTTAAACCTTTGTATGTTCCAAAAATAGTTGATTTTTCTGCTTTTAATTTTTTACCAACATATAATTCTTTAAAAGTATCGGCGTCTTTTACATCATATTTGACCTTTTCGTCTTTATGTGTTTTTACCCAAAATAGATACTTTTCGATTTGCTCGCCTGTTTTGAACTTCTTTGGATTGTTGGTGATTTCAGAAGGAACACTTGGCCAATTAACCCGTTCATTATTACCAGAAGCCATTAAAGGCTGATTGGGAAGCCAGCGATATATATTATATCGGTACTTCGTTTTATAAATAGGTGTTTCGACATAAATAGGTGCTTCATATTCCTCTTGAACACTTTCGTAAATAGGTTCATTACAATAAACATCTTCAAAATAGCCGTTTCCTTGGTCTTTTTGACCACAGACAACTCTCCTTGTTCCAACTTTTTTCTGAACCGTTCTGCTTTCTGTTCGATAGCCTGTAATATCTTTTCTATAATGATGAACAGCCTGAAAAGATTCGACACTAGTAGCTTCACTAGGTAATTTCCATTCTTCTTCTTGAACTTGTTTGTATTCAAGCACTTCAATTTGGCGTTCCCAATACATTTCGACAACGGGAACATCAATGGTCGTAGAAAAGCTAAATAACCAAATAAAAAGACCGCCTAGTCCACTAGCACCGAGAATATATTTCCAAAAACCTGCCTTTTTATCTAGTTTTTTAGGTGTTTCTTTAGAGCGCGAAATACCTCTAGCTCCACTATTGGGAACTTCATCGAGCATCAGATTTCTGACTTCGAGTTGTTTGTCTTCTTTTTCGGACTTATCGTTGCCACAGGTAGAACAAATTGAGGCATCTATTTTATTATGACCATCACAATAACTACAAACCCAGTCTGCACCTGCTTTGGATTTGGCGATTTCTTCCTTATCTTCTACAATTTTTGCATCTTCAGGCAAGTAAAAAACAACATCTTTTGGGCGTGACGAGCCACAACTTGTACAATGTGTTTCAGGGCCAAGATTGCCAATGTGACCACAAACGAAACAATCCCAACGTCCAACTCTAATTGCCATAATTACAAATGATTTATAAACTTATTTTTATAGTTTCCTAAAAAATGAAAATAAAAGCTTTTTATGAAAAAAATAAGACTAATAGAGCTTTTTATCATATTTAGCTTTTAAAAATAAAAAAAAAGTCTAGCGTTCTACTTTTTTCATAAAAAAACTAGTAACTGGAGCAGACATTTCTTTGAATGGTCCCCAGTAGTCATTAGCAAGTAATGAATCAAAAGTAATGTTTCTAGAGAGGTATATGTTATTATGCATCTTTGCTAATTTTATCTGGACCCATTCAATTTGGCCCATAAGTACTCCATTAATCTTTTGTTCACGACAATATTTCAAACTTAAATCTAGAGCAGATTTTGAAATTCCTGTGGCGATACTGCCAACGCCTGTGCGTGATAAATTTAGCACATCGGCAGTAAATGTCTTTGCGGTTTCTTCAAAGTCTAGATTAGCTGGGCAATGATCCTTTGAGAAGATGACATTATCAGCTGATATAAATACATTATCAAAGATAAGCTCGCTCGCTGTGCATGACTTTTGGCCTAATTTTCTTTCAATTTTTCCATGAGAGAAGCCGGGGGAGTCTTTTGAAACTAAAACAGATACCTGACTCGTGTGAGGGGAGTTTTTATCCAAAAAAGCAGTAACAATAGACCAATGGCTTAAATGTCCATTTGAGATAAAGATTTTTGTACCATTTAGAGTGTATCCACCATCACTTTTTATCAGTGTACAGCCAACTTTCGCATTTTTGAGTAATTTATGATCTTCTAAATCAGTTCCAGCCTCAGGCTCAGTTACAGCTATAGATAGAGTATGTGGAGTGCTTTTCTTTTCACCAGCTTTAATTTTTTTGCATACATTTTGTAACATTTTATAGTTCATGCTGGCCGATAAAGCAGTTAAGCCAACATAGTGAACACCAATCATATTTGTCATTGCCATGCAATGGGATGCAAGAATTTCGTTAAAAAAATGCATTGATAGTGGAGAGAAACCCCCTCCTCCAAATGCCTTTGGAAGCCATTTTGAAAAAAGCTGCCAACGATTAGCTTCGTGTATAAAGTCACTAGGGAGAAAATCAGGGTTTTTGTCTATTTGAATTTCGTACTTATGTACTCTCGGGATGACCACCTTACTGCAAAAATCGTTAGCAAGATTGATGACTTCTTTGATCTCATTTATTTTAGAACTAGAAAGTCCTTTTAGTAAAAAAAAATTATCATCATTACTTAACAAAATTTCTCCTAGTTCGATCATGCCGATTGGCAAGACCTAGTATAGCAGTTATAATTTGTTAGTAAAATTTATACTTAGCTATTTTACTGACCTTTAATAGTCGGATATGAACAAGGAAGTTAGCGTGAATACAAAAAAAATCTTGATTACAGGTGCTTCTAGTGGCGTTGGTGAGGCACTTGCCCATCAGTTGGCCGGTATTATTTCACAGAATAAATCAGAACAAGAAAATATACAATTAATCTTACTTGCAAGGAGTGAAGAGCCTCTTAAAAAACTTTCTCACCAACTTGGTGAGTATTGTACTTACTTTGTTTGTGACTTAACTAAAGAAGAAGATATC
>CAKZLT010000726.1 GCA_937127195.1 uncultured Saprospiraceae bacterium | reverse complement strand
CGCCGTTAAAGTCATTTTTAAGAATGATACAACGGCTTTACCTTACGATTTTGATTTGCGTTACACAACAACTACTCCGTTGAGTAATGAACAATGCCCCGTTGATATTGAAACAACTTTGAGCAATGTCGCACCCAAAATAGGCGAAACCGTTCGGTTGACTACAACGCTCAAAAATATTACTTCGCAAGCCGTTCCGACAACAGTTGCGATTGTTGGTGTTCCTTCGGGTTTGTCGCTTCAACCATGGCAATTGAAGGAGTTGATGGATAAAGAAATAGTGGATTACTACGAATTGATGGATGGTTATATCGTTTTTCATTTTCGGGAATTGGCCGCTAATGCCGAAAAGGTGATGCACTTGGATTTGAAGGCGGATATTTCGGGGCAGTATGAAGCGCCTGCTTCGTGTGCTTATTTGTATTATACGAATGAGTTCGTGGATTGGGTAGAAGGTCTGACGGTGGAGGTTTTATAGCGAATTTCACGCAGAGTTTCGGGAGAAGCAGAGTGCGCGGAGTGTTTTTTGCTTTTGTTTCGTTTATTGCACGCAGAGTTCGCGGAGAAGCAGAGTGCGCAGAGTGTTTGTTTGTGTTTGTTTGTGTTTGTTTGTGTTTGTTTGTGTTTGTTTGTGTTTGTTTGTGTTTGTTTGTGTTTGTTTGTGTTATTCTTTTTTTTATAAAAAAAATAATAACACCTCTCAAAACTCTGCTTCTCTGCGAACTCCGCATGAAATAAACGAAACAAAAGCAAAAAACACTCCGCGCACTCTGCTTCTCCGTGAACTCTGCGTGAAATAAACAAGAAATAAGCTATTTTTATAAAAATCGAAATATAATGGCAAAATTTGACTCAACCGATGTCGCGATTCTTGAATTGATACAACAAGACTCTCGAATGACAATTAAAGAAATAGCTGGACAATTAAATCTTTCAACAACTCCGATTTTTGAGCGATTGAAGCGACTCGAAAAGCAAGGCGTGATTAAGAAATATGTGGCGATTTTGGACTCGAAGAAATTAGGTAAGAAGCTCACCGCTTTTATTCATATTTCTATATTAGACCATTCAGCGAAGGGATTAGATGATTTTGTGGCTCAAATTATGGAACATCCCGAAGTAATGGAATGTCATAATGTTACGGGTGACTCTGATTTTTTTCTAAAAATAATTGTGGAAGATATTGAAAAATATAATGAATATCTCAGAAATAAATTGTCTAAAGTTCCAAATATTCGTCGCTTGAAATCTTCTTTTTCACTATCGGTCAAAAAGGAAACAACAGCGTATGAATTACAATTAGAGAATTTGCCACATCGTTATTAGACATATTGATTTCCAAGAAAAAACAGATTTACATTACTGCTTTTGGATAATTTAATATATATCTTTTCTCAAAATGAAAATAGGTAAAAAACCAGCTCTAAAAAATAGAGTATTATTATTTTCTTTTGAAAAAATGTTAAATATTCCTTACATTGGGCAAGAACGTAAAAAAGCATTTAAAAGAAATATTCTTCACAAAAACAAAATGTCATAATACTCCCAAATGGTTCAATTAATATGGGTCAGTTTACCAGAATTTGAAAACCAAGAATACAAGAAAGCCTTGTCTATTCTAGGGTATAAGGTTTATGGTAATACCGAAATATTTAAAAATGAAGGACATATAGAACTTTGGAATGACCAATTGTTAGGCAAAAAAAAGTTAAATTGGGGAAAAGTTTTTGAAGGATATGATGCGATTATTCAATCGCCTCCAACCATGTATTATGAGGATATTCTCAAAAATTATCCTAAAGCTTTAGTTGTCATGGAGGTCATTGATAGCGATATTTGGTATAAACGAGTCAAACGGGTCAAGCGTTTTTTTAGTTGGCTACCTGTCTTTCGTGTTTTTCCAAAAATCAGGCGTTATCTGTCTATGATGGACAAAATGTTTTTTATTTTGTTTAAAAATGATTTGTCAGCTATCAATGCTCAAATTATTTATAACGATTATATCAATAAAGTTAAAAAGGTAGTTCCACCTAAGCAATTGCTTATTATTTCACCTGAAAATGGCTGGACACCAATTTGTAGTTTTCTGAATAAACCTATTCCAACCGAAAAATTTCCTACTGAAGTTAATAAAAAAGAACTTAACAATACTGCAATTAGTTTTATTGTTTCCGTTTTTAAAAGAAATTCCACTGGATTAATTCTATACTTTGGAACATTGATTAGCCTTTTTATTTATCTTCTCTTTTTTTATTAAAATGAAATTAAAGAACCACAGAAGTGATTATTTCTGCGGTTCTTTTACTCATGAGTACAATGACAAAATTAGCGATTTATTGCCTACTCCCTTACGATTTAAATTGATACATCAAATTAATTCCGACCACTTGACTATTCGCTCTCAAACTATAAGAATCAACTTCTACACCAAAAGTATTTGCTTGTATCATAACAGAAAAAGCAGGGTTAATTTCTAAATTAAAATACAAATCATCCAGTATTTGATAGTGAACACCCATCAAATAGCCTATTGAAGGCATGGCACTAAGCGCGAAATTATTATTTAGAATAAAGCTACTATTCACACGAATATCTCCTGTCCAACCATGAATAAAGGCAAATTTGTCATTAATAAATCGGCGTTTTTCGCGGGCTACACCAAATGCAAGTCCAATATTATAAGCTGCTCTAGTATCAACACCTGTAAGATTTAAACCAATTCCTTCCCATCGGATGAAGGTGTTTTGTTTCGTTTCTTTTTTATAAATAAAACCAAAATTCTGAAAAGCACTTGTCGATATGCCTATTTCTTTGGCGGATTGTGCTTGAATAGTCGTCGCATTAAAAAATAAAAAACCAAGAAAAATGAGTACATGAATAAATTTCATAATTGTTTTTTAAAAGGCTTAGAGAATAAATAATCTACCCAGATTATTTATTCCCTAACCCCTAAGATGAAAAAAAATGGCTTTAGATTTTTCTTTCAAAAGCCAAACGTAACCGTGAAACGCCCAACTTTTCACTTTAGAATCAAAAAATTACGGTTTAACGAGACTTTAGGAAATTGTTATATTTTCTTTAATTGAATGGAGAAAACGAAAAAAAAACGACTCGTCTTTGGGCAGTCGTGACTTAACACTTACCTTTGTACCAGATTTTAAAAGAGTACTTTTTTTAACCAAGTACAAAAAAAAACAGATGAAAAGTAACTTCGTGTTATTACTACTAAGTGTTGTGTTATTGTTATCGAGTTGTGTTTCTGGTCGTCGTTATAAAGCTGTTGAAAATAGTTTGTTAACTGCCGAAACAAATCTGTTAACGTCGAGGCAAAGTTTATTAGATTTGCAAAAAGACACAACAAGACTCGGAGAATTGAGTAGAACCTTAAAGGCAGAAGTCAAAAGTTTGGAAGAGTATAACGCTTACTCGCAATCACAGCTTTATAAGCAGATGAATGACAAAAGTTCCAACCTAGATGAGACGACCAAACGGCTCAATGAGATAGAAAGAGAATTAAAAGCAACGAAAGCAAAACTAGCAACAGCAAGTGCTTCTAACAATAAAAACTCTAGTCAATTAACTAAGGTTGAAGCTTATATTAATGCTCAGAATAAACTTATTAGGGCATTAAGAAATTCTTCTGGAATGGCTGTTGCAGGCTTTGAAGGGCAAGAGGTAGAGTATATTGCAAAGGATGGAAAAGTGCGTATTGTGATTCCTGAAAATGTGCTTTTTAATTCAAGTAGCACGAGTTTGACTTCGGGAGGCGAAAGGGCTTTGATGTCTATTGCAAACGTTATTAATCAAAATCGAGATTTTAAAGTTTACATCGAAACGCATTCTGATGATAGTAAAAGTCGTAATAATTGGGATTTTACATCAAAAAGAGCGATTAATATAGCTAAGTATTTGGTAAAAGGAGGTGTGTTTCCTAATCAGGTTGTGCCATCTGCAAGAGCCGAGTTTGAGCCTGTTGCGATGAATGACACGCCTCAGAATAAAGCTAAAAACAGACGAGTTGAATTGGTTTTATCACCAAGTTTCCAAAATATGTACGACTTATTAAAAATGTATTAAAAATTTAAAATTGTCAACTTTCAATTATAATTAGAACATATTATTATGAAAAAAATCTTTTTATTGTTCCTAACCGTTACAACTATTTTCGCTTGTGATAATGGAGGAGAAGCCTTACAAGAAATCAATTTATTACCTTTCGGAATGCCGATTACAGTCAAAGCACCTGCGGATACATTGATTACGGCTGGAACTATGGGCGATATGCAAGAAGTCGTCATTAATTCTAAAGATTCATCTTCTGTTTATAGTGTTCAAATTTATTCGGTCGGAGCATCTTTGATAGACGTTGGAGCGATTGTGAATGAAGAAAAAGCATTGGTAGAAAGTGATAGTTCTTTTACAAAATATATCATGGAAGACCCAAAAGGTTTTGTTTATGAGTATAAATATAGTGATACTGATATTGGTTATGACTTTAGATATTTCCGTATTCAAGGTGATAAAAAATATACATTTAGAACTTCTTTCGGTCCATTTCATACAGAAGAAGCAGCTAAAATGATGTTTGAAGCAGTTAAGAATTAGTAGCTTTATAAAAAAATACGGATTAAAAAAAATACGGTTACTTGACTCTCGCGGTTGAGTAGCCGTATTTTTAATTCTACAAAAAATTAACTCAAATCACTAATTCTATTTACTATGTTTTCTTTAAAAACGAATCGTTTAGAGCTTTTTCCGTTACATTTATCTCATTTAAAACTACTTCAAATAAGCCGAACCGCACTAGAAAAACATTTAGGTTGGGAGATTTCTAATATGAAAATGGCGGATAATATGACCGAAGATATTGAAGGTGCTATTCAACATTGGATAAATTGCATGAGTGAAAATCCAACGAATTATCAATGGAATACGAGTTGGGAGATTTTTTTAAAAAAAGAAAATCGCTCTATTGGTACAGTAGGTTTTAATGGGATTCCGAATGAATTAGGCGAAACGGTTATCGGTTATTCGATTGACAATAGTTACCATAATCAAGGATATATGACGGAAGCATTGACGGAATTGGTTGTATGGGCTGAATTAAATCCAAGACTCAAGCGTATTATAGCGGAGACAGACCAAGATAATTTACCTTCACAACGAGTTTTATTAAAGGTAGGCTTTGAAGAATTAGGCATTTTTGAGGAAAGAGATACTTTGCTTTTTGGTAAAATGAATTGGTAAGTGAAGAAAAATAAATAAGTTGCACCATTAGACTTTATTCTAAAATGGTTTTGTAATGAATGGAAATTTAGCTTTTAAAGCTAATCAAGGCGGTAAAAGCGGA
>CAKZLT010000725.1 GCA_937127195.1 uncultured Saprospiraceae bacterium | reverse complement strand
AAGAGCAGCTTTTATATTTGTGTCGGAATGGCACATTTGAACCGCCCGAATATCAGTTTTTATTCTAATGTAAATGACCGTTTATATAGTAAATTTACTATTCATGGTGGATTTGAATTTGCGGTAAGTTCTAGTATTTCGTTAGTGCCACAAGCAGTAATTCTGTCTCAAGGACCTTATTTGGAGACAAATGTTGGTTCTTTAGTGAAGTTTTCTGTTCATCCAGATTACGGAACAGATTATGGACAAACGGCTTTTTATATCGGTTCGATGTATCGATTTGGTGATGCAGTTATCCCAATGGTTCGTTTTGATTACAATCAAGTAAGTGTAACGGCAAGTTATGATGTGAATGTTTCGGCACTCGAAAACGCATCTCGTGGAAATGGAGGTTTTGAAATTGCTTTAGTTTATAAGCAATTTTTATTTGGTTCTCCTGGTCAGCGTGGTCCTGTTGGTTGTCCGACTTTCTAGTAGTTAGCAATTTTTAAAGTAAAAAGGCAGGTTCTTTTGATAAAGAATCTGCCTTTTTTACTTTACATTCAATTGAATTTGCAAAGTTTTTTTTTCGGAAAAGTTTCAGATAATCCACAATCAGTAAATTTTGTATTGTCACAAAAAAAACAAACCAACTTATGAAATCAATGACTTGTAATCAATTAGGAGGAGCTTGTGATAAAGTTTTTCAAGCGGAAACCTTTGAAGAAATAGCTAAAATGAGTAAAGAACATGGTACTGAAATGTTTAAAATAAAAGACCCTGACCATCTAAAAGCTATGAGTGAAATGCGGGAATTAATGAAATCTCCAGAATTAATGCAAGACTGGTTTATGAAGAAAAAAGCAGCATTTGAATCACTTCCAAGTCAATAAATACAAATGAAACCAAGAATTGAAAAGTTGAAAGAAAAAAAATTAAATGTTTAAAAGAATACGAATCAAAAGCTCTATTTCTTAGTTACAACTAAGAAATAGAGCTTTTTGATTCGATTAGAAATTTGAAGAAATTGACTAAAACGTCTGAAACTCAGGCGAACCCACCAACGTTTCAAACAAATCTTCCAAAACAACTCTAACGGCAGCGTCATCATTGGTTGCAATGTAATATTGCCATTCGTGCATCCAATTAATCACAGTCAAACCACCTAAGAGTTTCTCTCTGAAATAGTTTTTTCTATAATTATCGGGCGTTTCAGGTATAGTAACTTCCAGTATTTGGTCAATCAGTAAATTAGCGTATTCAGGGCTAGAAAAATTATCTTTGACATATTGAACCATATCAACTTTGAATGGTAGATTTTGATAAATACTTTGAATAGTCGAACCAGCTAGTAATGCTGTTCCTGTTTTGTATCGCATCGGAAGGGTAGAAGTATCAACCCAACTTTTACTAAAGCTAGGCGATTTGAAAAAACCAGGATAGCCTTCAACCGAAATAGCGTATTCTGGAAAACCCATCAATCCAAGTACATTTGAAGTGACTCTCCCAGCATAACTAGAATAATTCAAAGGGTCACTATTCACGCCATTCATATTATCAGCATCGAAAAGTGTAATCGTCGAAAAATATAATTCTAAAGGTGATTTGATTTTTCCTCCAATGATTTCGTTGGTACTATCGCTGTCATCTTCATCATAAAAATGAACGGATTTGAGTAGTTTTTTTAAAACACCTTCTATTTCATAGTTATCTGTCCAAAGTTGTAATGCTAACGGTTCAATAACATCTTGCTCTACTTCTGTAGAAATATTATCACTCACAAAAAACAAATATAATCGCCTAACGAAAGCTCTTCCCGTTTCTACTTTATCAAAAATCATATCCAAAAACTCCTGAAATTCGCGATCCATATCCGCCTCAGAAGTTGCCCCCATAATGACTTTATTATTAAAAGTCTGGCTGAATTGCTTATTTCCAGTATCATGGCGACTATAATCGGCATAACCTGTTGCCAACCCTGTAAGAGGATTTTTATCGGTAAAAACTCCGTCTCTAAAACCAGTTAAAACTCTTGCGGCTTGCTGAATATCAGCCTCTGTATAGTTAGTATAGTCACCATCGCCGATTTGAGCGCCCTTCAGAATTGTAAAAAGTTCCAAGAATTCACGAGCATAGTTTTCGTTAGGATTCCATTTATTATTAACATTATTATTCAAATACCGTAGCATTCTATTATCTAAAGATACCTGTTTGGACAACTCCTTTATATTACCCAAAGCATGATGCTGAAATAAGCGAATATTATCAAATACTCTCCAATCTGCATCATTGGCAGAAATAAAAATACTTTTGAAAAACATCGTTAACTTATGACGAATAGATATATCATTCATCATTTCATTATAAAACCAAAAGAGGACAGAACGCCCTGCCGTTCCACCATTGGAAGGAGGTGTATAAGGACCATCAGTTAGCCAATAAGTTGTTCCATCTTCATGATTTAATGGCCCTTTGGGTTCGGTCAAAGCAGGAGTTATAAATAACTCATCAACTGCTTGGTCGGCTGTTTTAGTAGAAAATGCTGCAATACGAGTAGGTGTAATATTATAAGAAGCCCTTTTTAATAAGTGAGCAGCTAAGCGTTTGCCAAGCAAACCTTGTCTTTTTGTAAGTGATGCCATTATTGAAAATTAATGCTTGAATGATTTCCCCAAAAAGATTAATACAATGAATGAATCCTAATGTTTTAGGTTGCTTTTTAGCAAAATATCATTTTTGATATTAATGTTTTCAGTTTGTATTGAAAAGATAGGTAGGTTATTTTTTGCCTACTCCCTTATTATTACTTCGTAAAGTTATGCTTTATTTTTATAAAAAAAAGTATAATAATTTAACTTTTTAATCTTCATCGCTAACGACTTTTGAAGTTAAAAGTATTGTGAGATATTTTGTTTTTTATTGAAAACCTTCTGCTCACGTACTTAAATTGATTTACTAGAAAAATTATCTTTTATAAAAGGTAGCTTCTATATATTTAAAAGTGAATACTTTTTTGTAATATGCGTCTATTTTACTATCAATTTTTTAAAAAATTATATGAATTTTCTGGCACATACACTTTTAGCAGGCGAAGAAGAAGGGATGATTGTTGGAAACTTCATTGCTGACTTTTTACGAGGAAAAAAGCAACTAGAAGCAATGCCCGAACCAATTCAAAAAGGTATTTTTATTCATAGAAAAATTGATGCTTTTACGGATAAGCACCCAGTGGTAAAGCAAAGTTACAACCGATTAAAACCAACACAAGGGCGATATGCTGGTGTGATTATAGATGTTTTGTATGATTATTTTTTGGTGAAAAATTGGTCTAAGTACAGTTCAGTTCCTTTAGGTGAGCTAACTCAAACG
>CAKZLT010000724.1 GCA_937127195.1 uncultured Saprospiraceae bacterium | reverse complement strand
CTATTCCTAGATTATTAGAAGGCGTACAAACTTACCCAAAGTCTATTTCTCAACAGATAGTCAATGAATTTAAGGCGTTTCAAACCTTATTGAAAATGCTAAATAGTGGGGTAAAAACACAAATTCAACAAAAACTACTTGCTCTACAACAAGCAAAAACGGCTTATGATGCTTCTAAAGAGATAGTCAAAAACCTTAAAAAAGATACGCCAACTCCCGAAGAAAAAACGGCATATTTGGAAGCAATCGCTACGAATGCCGCAGATAAAAGTCTATTAGAAGATTTATTGATTTTTGCGACACTAGCAGGAAAAGAGGTCATTTATGATGTAAAAACAGAAAATGGACAACGATATTATGAAGCGAATGAGCCGACTTTATTATTAGGAAAGAAAGGAAAAGAGTCGAATGTGTTTGATAAAAAAGCGGTCGCTTATTCTTTATCAAAAGACATTAATACAAGCTCAGAAACTATTTTAAATCAACATCTTCCGATTGCTCCTAGCGATTATATGGTTCAAGAGTTGACTTTTTCTAATGAATGGTTATTACTCGAATGGGAAATTAACTATCGCCCAATTGATGATCCTTCGATAAAGGGACAATATCAAGAAGATTTCATTTATGATAATTTTGATATAAAACCAGATACGCCAGATTTCGCGCCAATAGTTGGTGGTGACCATGATGCCGTTTTATTATCGGATTTTACTCGAAGATATACGGGCGTGACTTATGTTTCGGGAGGAACAAACAACGTTTTGAGTCAAAAAATAAGTGATTTAAAACTTGATAAGTATAAGACTATTTTTGAAAAAACATCTGAAGTACTCAACGACTATCAATGTTTCACTCAAACGCTCGGCGGCTTCAATCAAGCTTTATTGATGCGAAAGCAAACAATGCAACTCGAAGTCGCTGACCCAATCGCCTTCGATGATTATTTGCCTTTGATTGACCGTATTCGGAGTTTTGTTGGTGATTCTCGTAAGAGTGCGCCCGAACCAAAACACTTTTTTAATCCAATCAGAGGTGGAGCGGTTGAGATTAGTCGCCTCAAATTAGTGAACACTTTTGGGCAAGCTGTCGAAATTTACAATACTGACGAAGATGCACAATCGAAGCCTATTGTTGCCGCAGAAACTATCAAATTACCAGAAGGCGTTGCATTACCAGCACGATTCGAATCACAAAAAGATAGGCTAATTTACTTGCCACCACGTTTTTCTCAGCCAACGAGAATGCTAGTTGATTGGGTTGGTGCTGACTGGACACCCGAAAAATCAGCGTTAAATAACCAATATGATTCCAATCCAATTTGTGGTTGGATTTCACCGAATTTCCTTGAAAATAACTTTTTTATTTTTGACCAAGGTGGTGAATATTTAGGGAGTATAGGACTTATTAATGAGAAAATTCGACTGTTTCCGAAGCCAGGAGCAAATGCTTTTTATATTAATGAAATTAAAAATGAGCATTTACGAAATTTCGTCAAATACCTTACGGATGATAGTTTAGGAGTCGATTTAGCTTACTTATTTAGAGAATTTACAAAAGGAATAGAAGACTCATTAGATTATATTGAGCCACAAAATTATGCTCAATTTCCTGCTTTATCATTACTTGCTGGGCGACCGTTGGCATTGGTGAGAGCGTCTTTCCACTTGGAATTAATGGAAGATTATGCGGTCAATCAAGATTGGAATATTTTCAAGCAAGATATTCTAAAAACCAAAAATGACAAACGAGAAACTTACGATTTTGAAAAAGTTGAAGTCCCAATTCGAATTGGTGATTATGATTTATTAAATGATGGTGTGATTGGTTTTTGGTACAAAGATGTTGGTTATGTAAATATTGAAGAAGGCAAAGAAAAAATCAGCACAATTCGCGCTAATCCGAATACTATTAACTTAGAAGACGCGCTTTATATGCCGCTTTTTCAAAAAGAAAAAGAAGAACAAGTCCGTCAAGCAATTATTGGCAAAAAGAAATTACAAGCAGGAAGAGGCAGTTTTTTGATTGACCAAAGTCTAGCCGAAAAGCCGCAAGTAATCACACTATTACTTGACCCTAGAGGTGATATGACCATTACGGCAGGTGTATTACCAGTCAAACGAGTTGCTTTGCCGCCTCAATATTATCAAGATGTTTTGGACAAAATCCAATTACATTTCTTGGCAAGTCCGATTATTACACCTTATGACCAATTACAAATGCCTTTGCTTAATTACACAAATACCAAATGGAATTGGGTATCAGTAGAACGCAATTTGGTATCGGGAGTAGTTGTCAACGAAATACCCGCAACGCCTTCGATTACCAAAACTAAGCTAGAAAGATTATTCAAAGTAGAAATCATACCCGAAATCGCAAGCGCGTGCTGGAATGCACTTCAATCAACTGCTTGGATAAAAGAAATGGAGCAAAATGCTCAAGGTGATAATATATACAATGTAGGAGATTTGACTCAAACCGTAACATTAGGAGAAGCTTTTGATGGACATTTGGAAGTTATCAAATCTATATTAACAATTCTATCAACCGACAGTGATAAACTCAAAGTTACGTCGCGCTTATTTGAAAGCTATTATATCGACGAAGTGGTTTCTAAAGAAAAAATTTGGGCAGTGTTACTTAAAGCAAAGTGGCTCAAAAAGATGTCAGAAGACTCAGAAAGAGCAACTATTAATTTTGACATAAATACAAGAAGTGAGTTACCTAAGCACTTAGACTCGACCTTGTTGAATGATGCAATTAACACACACTTTGATGGAATTGGTCACGTCAATACTAATCCACAATACAGCCAAAATGCGATTCGAGAAGGCTGGTTAAAAATGGTTTAGCAATCGACTTTATTCTAAAATAACTCGATTTTTTTAATTGTTTTTCAATTTGTATCACACTGTCAATTGGTAATTATCAATTGTACATTTAAAAAATATATCATGAAGACTTCAGCAGGAATATTATCTTACGAAATATATAACCAAGAAGGTAAAAATGAGTTGTCTATATCTCAGCAAGAGAATTACACTCAATCACTCAAATTGAAACTCCAAAATACTAGTCCTTATCACAAAGTCTTATTTGATGTAGCAAAAACACCTCACTTAACACTCAAATTCAAAAAAGGAGTCTTACCGAAAGGCTTCAAAAGTGACCACATCAAGGTTAATAAATATCGCTTAATCAAAGGAAGTGATTTGTTTTCAAAAGCTGCTTTGGAAGGCTATCTTTTTGATAAAGCCAAAATGGAGCAAGATGAAAACTTTCAGGTTGATGTTCAAAAAATATTGGATTCAATTGATGCCAGTCAAGCGACCAGAAGCATTGCTCCAATGGGGAT
>CAKZLT010000723.1 GCA_937127195.1 uncultured Saprospiraceae bacterium | reverse complement strand
CGCTGTTAATCGAAACAGCGGTAGCAGAATCTAGAAACCAGAAATAATCAGATTAAGTAGGTGACATTTTGAATGACCACATAAAATCATATAGAACCAAAAAAATTAATCGAAAAGAAAAGCAAAAATTAACAATTATGAAGCTATTTAAAACAATGCTTTGCCTATTAGTTATCAGCTTGCCAATGTCTATAATGGCACAGATTCAAGAGAAAATTGTCAAAACGGATATTGATGAAGTAAAGGTTTATTTGCAAGGTGCTGAAATTATTCGTACCGAAAAATTTAATTTATCAAAAGGAAAACACCGAATTATCTTTTCTGAATTATCGCCACGACTTGACGCACGAAGTATTCAAGTAACCGCTTCCAATAATACTTCTATATTATCTACAACCAGTAAGACGAACTTTATGAGTCCACGAAAGCCTTCTGCGCGAGCGCAAGTCATCAAGGACTCTATCGAATTATTGACTATGGGTAAGCAAGATTTATATGATATTAAGCGAGCTTATCAGAAAGAAGAAGAAATTATTCAGAAAAATCAAAATCTAAAAAGTGCTACGGCTGGCATTACAACAGAGGAATTGATTAAGGTCACTAAGTTTTATCGAGAGCGATTCAGAGAAATATACAAAGCAGTAACTCAGCTTGACCGCAAAATCAATAAAATGAATAAAGAAGTAAATGTATTGAATCGACAATTATCTCAGATGAATTCGGGAAATGATCCAACTTCTGAAATCTACCTCGAATTAAATGTAAAATCTGCGCAAACAACAGAACTCAAAGTCAGATATATTGTAACTAGCGCAGGTTGGTCACCTGTCTATGACCTCAAAGCAGGTAAACTAAACGAGCCTATTAACTTGAAATATCGAGCTTTGGCGTATAATAATACGGGGATAGATTGGGAAGATGTAAAAGTAACTCTTTCGACTGCTGACCCTTATCAGAGTGCTACTAAGCCATTTTTGTCTCCATGGAGGTTGAATACTTTCGTTTTGTCTAATCGTGTTGCATTCCAACAATCGCAGGGTAGGTTAAATCAAGGTCAATTACAAAATAATACACTTCGAAATGGGAATGATATGAATATCAGTGAAGATATGGCTTCCGTTCCTAGACCAACGCGAGCGGGAGATGTTTCTGGTATTCAAATGGAACAAATAGAAATCAGTGAATTGAGTAACGACTTCCCTATTGAAGACCCTTATACGCTTCCTGCCGATAGTAAGCCATATTCTATTGACATCAAAACTCATGTTTTGAATGCTTCTTATCGTCACTTTGCAGTGCCAAAACTAGATAAGGACGCATTTTTATTAGCTCAAATTATTGGTTGGGAATCACTTGATTTGATTGATGGACCAATGAATATTTATCATGGAGATAGTTATATTGGACAGGCAAAATTGGATACAAGAACTTTAAATGACACCTTGGATTTGTCTTTAGGTCGTGATAAAAATGTAGTTATTACGAGAGTCAAACAAAAGGAATTAAATAAAAAGCAGTTCTTTGGTTCTGATAGAAAAGTGACTCGTTCGTATAAAATGACGGTCAAAAATAATCATAATCAACCTATTAACCTTGAAATTCAAGACCAATTACCTATTTCTAATGATAAAGAAATTGTTGTTAATTTGGTTAATAAATCAAAAGCTGAATACGAGAAAGTTACTGGAAAGTTAGTTTGGCATCTCAAGAAAATTCCTTCTGGAAGTAAAAAATCTGTCGAATTTACTTACACGATTAAGCATCCCAAAAGTAAACCTGTTCAGTTAGAAAGAAAGAAAACACAATGGGTTCCTAGATATTAATTTTAATTTTTAACCGTAGAATATCGAATGATGAACCGCAGAAGTTGCTACCGCTATTGTTTTTTAATAGTTGTAACAGCTTTTGCGGTTTTTTTTATAAAAAAAAACTATTCAACATCATTCAAAAAATACGCTCTATTAGCTATTTGAAAAGTGACTAATAAAAGTATTTTTTTTCTCTGAGTCTGAATCGCTTCTTTCTAACTTAATTCTTCATCCGCATAAACCAAAACAGCTAGTGCCATTTCAAATTTACCTTCATTGATTAACTTTCTAGCTAGTTTTTCTATCTCTTCAATAGAGTTTTCCGCATCAATTGCAGTAATAACACTTTTATTTTTAGCAATATTTGATAAGACTTCTTTCGTTGGCAATTCAAATAATCCAGCTAATTCACCTAATTCATTTCCTGTCAAGATTGTGCTACTCTTAGCAATTTCAGGAAGTTGGTCATAACCGATTGATGGCTTTTTCATAGCTTGAAAAATTCTGAACACGCCATTCTTTGCACGAGAATAAAAAGCTCTTCCCATTCTGCCTACGATGTCAAGTTTTTCGGGAACAACTCGTCCTTTTTCGTCAAAAATATGCTCAGAGGCATGAATTTTCACCACTTCACAGACTATCAAATTTCCTGCGCCTCCATGATTTCCTAATGTAATAATTTCGTTAACCTTACATTCGAAATTGACAGAAGACTCTTTTACTCTAAATGGTTTCACCAAATCAGATTGAACTGGTGTCAAACCCGCTTTTTCAAACTCGCTTACATCACTCGCAAAAGGTGAAGAAGTAACAGCCATTTGTCGAACAATATCATGATTGACAATATTCACTACGACCTCTTTTGTTGCTTCTGCATTATGCAAAGTATCCTTTGTAGTATTATCACTTACTTTTCGATTAGATGAAAAAATCATAATCGGAGGATTAGAACTAAACACATTAAAAAAGCTATATGGTGCTAAATTCGCGTTTCCTTCTTCATCAATTGTACTAACAAAAGCAATCGGGCGCGGCGCAACCGTACTTACCAAAAGTTGGTGTAATTCAGAAGTTGGTATTTCACTAGGTATAATTTTCCTTTTCATAAATGCTGGTTTCTGGTTTCTAGTTCTTGGCTTCTGCCTGTCTCGAAGCCTCACTGGCTGCCGCTGTTTTCAGCTTATTAAGCCCCAAAAAGCTAGAAATTAAAATAATACAGGCATTGAATACCATAAAAGTACTCAATGCCTGTGAAGTTAGCTTTTTTTATAAAAAAATAAAAGCATCTCTTTTCTCTTAACCTGCAAGGCGGTATTTTAGAAACTTATCTTGCAAAAGAAGTCGCTCGTTTCTCACGAATAACAGTCACCTTAATTTGCCCTGGATATTGCATTTCATCCTGAATCTGCTCTGATAGCTTGAACGAAATCGTTTCGGCTTGCGCATCGGTTACTTTATCCGATTCTACAATTACACGCAACTCACGTCCTGCTTGCATTGCGTAAGCTTTCTGAACGCCTTCATAACCTAAAGCTAATTGCTCTAACTCACGGATACGAGTCAAGTAAGATTCCAGAATTTCACGACGTGCACCTGGTCTTGCTCCAGAAATAGCATCACCTGCTTGAATGATTGGAGATAAGATATTTGTCATTTCGACTTCATCGTGATGCGCTCCAACTGCGTTACAAATTGCTGGATGTTCGCCATGTTTTTCACATAACTTCATACCCAATATTGCATGAGACAATTCTGTTTCCTCTTCTGCTACCTTTCCAATATCGTGTAAAAGTCCAGCACGTTTCGCCATTTTGGCTTGTTTTGGACTCAAACCTAATTCTGCCGCCATCAAAGCACACAAGTGAGCTGTTTCGATAGAGTGCTTCAATAAGTTTTGACCATAAGAAGAACGGTAACGCATACGACCAACCATACGAATTAACTGCGGCTTCAATCCATGAATGTTCAATTCGATAACGGTGCGCTGTCCAATTTCCATGATTTGCTCTTCGAGTTGCTTCTTCGTTTTAGCGACAACTTCCTCGATACGAGCAGGATGAATACGTCCATCAGATACCAATCTTTGCAATGCCAAGCGACAAACTTCCCTTCTGACAGGGTCAAAACTAGAAATAACAATAGCTTCTGGTGTATCATCAACTACTATTTCTGCGCCTGTTGCTGCTTCTAAAGCACGAATGTTTCGACCTTCACGACCAATAATTTGACCTTTCAAATCGTCCGATTCTAAGTTAAATACAGATACCGTATTTTCGATAGTATATTCAGCACACATACGCTGAATACTCTGAATAACAATCTTTTTAGCTTCTTTGTTAGCTGTTGCCTTTGCTTCTTCAATGGTATTTTTAATAATAACCATTGCATCCGTATCTGCTTTATCTTTCACTGCTTTAAGCAATTCTTCTTTTGCTTCTTGCTCCGAAAGTTTTGCTACTTTTTCTAAAGCGCGAATGTGTTCTTCGTTTGCTTTTTCGAGTGTATCTTTTCGCTTTGCAACAATCTGAAGTTGCTGCGACAAATTCTCACGAATACTTTTAATTTCGCTTTTTTTCTGCTCTAAGTCTCCTCTTGCTTTTAGAATTTCATCATATTTTGATTTTAATCCTTTTTGTTCAGAGATAACTTCTTGACGTTCTTGCTTCAATTTGCTTTGCGATTCTTTAACTCGCAATTCATTTTCTTTGATGCGTTGATTACGTTTTGCAGTATCACTTTCGAATTCTGTCTTGAAGCGTAAATATTTTTCTTTCGCTTCTAATATCTTTTGGCGTTTGATGCTTTCATTCTTTTGTTCTGCATCTTTAACCATTCTTTTTGCCTTACTTTCGGCTTCTTCTTCTTTTCTTGATGCTGCTCTGCGCGCATCTTCTATCATTTGGTCAGCTTGTTTGCTGGCTTCTTCTTTTATTTTTTGGTCTTCTTGAGCTACCATCGAACGACCAATAAAAAAGCCTACCGCTGCACCAATGATAAGAGCAACTACTCCTATCGCTATTTCCATAATTAGTTTGTAATTTTTAGTAAAAAAGCTAATGTAAATAAATTGACTATTGGCTATTTTTAATGATAAATTACTGACTAACAGCAAAGTATCTCATTTAAAAACAATTCAATTTTATCAAAGTTATTTACTAATAAAAGCAGGTAAGAATGAAAAGGGAATATATATTAGGCTTTTTTATATTGAAAAAGAAATGACTTTTATTGCTTGCATAGTATTACTTATGTAGTAATTGTTTAGCATTTTTTATAAAAAAACACTTTTATACATTCATAAAACGGTGAAATAACAGTTATCACCTTATCTATTTACTGATTTTTATATATCCTAATAAAAGAAAAAAGATTAATCGTTGTGCTGTAAAGCATTATCTAGAAGTTCATTTAATTCATCAATTTTTTCCTCTGCGCCTTGTTGTGCAAATGCCAATCGAAGTTTTGCCAAATCTACGGCATACGTTAGTAAAGTCATAGACAAGCAATCTTGTTTATCGCGCTGAGAATAGGTCAACTGAAATTCGTTGACTTTATCGTTGATTTCTTTTACCGTTTTGCGAATCAGATGTTCTTCACGAGTTTTAACGGACAGAGAATAAGGTCTTCCGCCGATTAGCACAGTGATATTCATAGATTCGTTCATATTATAATAACAGTTAAGTTTTTAAATTAAATGATTTTAGTACTTCCAAGTAATTTTCTGACTATAGAAAACTACCATTTTATTAATTTGTATTAAGCTATTTTAGTAAAAATGGTTAACTTTTAAAAGTTTCTTTATGTTTATTTTACAGCTCAAAATAAATAAAAATAGATAATCTTGTTTAGCTATTTTGCAACCATTCTACACACTCATCTACATAAGCGATATATTGATTCAGTTGCTTTTTTAATTGTTTTGCTTCTTTCTCTTTTTCTTGCCCTTCCTTTTCTATCTCCGCCTTTGTTTCCTCTAGTTGCCTTTGCAATAGAGATATTTTATCATTAACAGCAGCTAAGTTAGTGTTTAACTGTCGAATTTGCTGATGCAACTCAGCGTTCTCCTGTTTCACTATCCCGTTGTACTGAATATATTGTCTTATCTTGATTTCTAAAATATCTAATTTCTCTGATAGTTTAGTTGTCATGTTTTCATTTATTGGATTTTTTGCTAGATTTTGATGTATCATAAAAAGTTGCTAACTACAAACCTATAAGGTTTTAAAAACCTTATAGGTTTACACTTTTATTATATTCAACAACCTAACAGAAAATCTTATTTTCGTATCGTAGCACCGATTTGATATTCGTAAGACTTAATGAGTTTATTCATTATTTTCTCTACATCTTTATCTTTCAGTGTCTTTTCATTATCTTGAAGAACGAAACTAACCGAGCAAGATTTTTTACCTTTTCCGACGTGTTCTTCATTTTCATAAACATCAAAAAGATTTACTTTTTTAAGTAATTTCTTTGCTTGCTTTTGAGCAATAGATGCAATATCACTAAAATTAACGGATTTATCAACTATTAAAGCTAAATCTCTGCGCACATAAGGAAATTTTGATAAATCTTCTACCTTCGTAGTCGCTTTATTAGCTCCTTTGAGTAGATTTCCCCAATTAAAGTCTGCATAATAAACTTCTTGCTTGATGCCCATTTTGCGCAATAAGCCACCATTTACACGACCAAACTCTACTAGGTTTTGTTGTCCTCGATGATATTTCAATCCGTAAACTAACGTTTCATTCTTGATGGATTTCATCTGAAAGCCTTCAATTCCTAGTTTAGTCAACACCTTATCAACCATTCCTTTTAGGGAATAATAAGTTACAGGAGACGTTTTATCAATCCAATTTTCGTCGGTTCTGTTCCCTGTCAAGAAAATAGACAAATGTTCCGTTTCTTGATATTTTCCTGCTGCTTGTTTAAGGTAAGTTTTACCAAATTCATACAACTTCAAATCGCTGAATTGACGGTTTTGATTTCTAAGAATAGACTCCAAACCACTAAACAACATCGTCGGACGCATTACGTCCAAGCCTTGATTTGCTGTATTGTGAATGTAAACTAAATTTGCATCATCAATAGGTAAAATGTCATTATGATACTGAGATTTAGTAATTGATAATCCCATCATTTCATAAAAACCGCTACCTGTTAGCATATCTGAAACGCTATTTCTAACGTATAATTTATTCAATCCATCACTGTAAGCCAATGTACTTTTCAATGTATCAGAGAACTCAACTTGGTTAAAACCATAGATTCTCAAAATCTCTTCGATTACATCTGCTTCGCGTGTTACATCGTGTTTGTTCGTTGGAATGCTCACCAAGATAGTTGCTTCCGTTTCTTCCAAAATAGAAATATTCAACGCTGCTAAAATACGTTTGATGTCTTCTTTCGGAATTTCTGCACCAATTAAGCGCGTTACATTATCGAACTTCACCAAGACTTGCGCTTGCTCAATTGGATTTGGGTACAAATCAACAATTTCAGAAGCAATCTCACCACCTGCCAACTCTTGCATCAATAAAGCTGCACGCTTGAGCGCGTAAACCGTATTGTTTGGATCTGCGCCTTTTTCGTACACTTTTGCAGCATCCGTTCTAAGTAAGTGACGTGTACTTGTGCGACGCAATTGACGCGGCTCAAAGTAAGCACTTTCTAAGAAAATAGTTGTTGTTGTATCTTTCACACCAGATTTGATGCCTCCAAATACACCTCCAATACACATTCCTTTTTCCTCTCCATCACAAATCATCAATTCTTCACCATTCAATTTGCGTTCGGTTTCATCTAATGCCAAAAACGTCGTTCCTTCTGGTAAATTCTTTACGATGATTTTTTTGCCTGTGATTTCATCATAATCAAAAGCATGCAAAGGTTGCCCCAATTCATGCAGAATGAAGTTAGTAATATCAACTACATTATTAATTGTCTTTACCCCAATAGCTTCTAAGCGTTGCTTTAACCAATCTGGAGATTCTTTGATTTGAAGATTTTTGATGATTACACCAGAATAACGAGGGCAAGCCGTTTCGTTTTCTACTACAACCTCGATTGGCAAATCTGCTTTCGCTTCAAAGGCATCTACATTCGGTTTTGTTACACTGCCTTCGTGTCCATATTCTATTTTTAGGCGAGCCGCTAAGTCTTCCGCCGTTCCTAAATGAGAAGTCGCATCCGAACGATTTGGTGTCAAACCTATTTCAAAAACGGTATCGTTTTCTATATTAAAAACATCACTTGCAGGAGTTCCTACAACTGTCGTTTCTGGTAATTCCAAAATGCCCGCGTGACTTTTACCAAGTCCAAGTTCATCTTCTGCACAAAGCATTCCCATTGAACTAACACCACGAATTTTGGATTTTTTAATCGCAAAAGGCTTATCTGGATCTGGGTATAAAGTTGTGCCGACTGTGGCTACAATAACCTTTAGACCAGCCGCCACATTAGGCGCACCACATACAATTTGAAGTGGTTCTCCTGTTCCTACATCTACCTTAGTAACGGATAATTTATCTGCATTTTCGTGTTGTTCGCACTCTAAGACATGACCTACAACTACGCCTTTAAGTCCACCTGGCACACTTTCATAAGTTTCCATTCCTTCGACTTCGAGTCCGATGTCGGTCAGAATTTGCTCTAATTCGGCAGGTGTTTTGTCTGTATTGATATACTGGCGAAGCCAGTTATAAGAAACTTTCATTACTATTTTTCATTAAAAGAGGCATTTTTCTTAATTCAATTTTTCTTTTTTGAATTAGAAAACAGCTCAAATTTATATCGTCTTGTCCTTTTTATAACTTCTTTTTTATAAAAAAAATTCGTTTAAATTGTTTTTAGTACGTTTTTAAAGCATTTTTTATAAAAAAATAAAAGACAAATATACACGAACAAAAATACGGATTTTATTTGGTTCTTTAATAAAAAATAAGACTCGGAAAATTAGGTCTATCTAAAAAGTTGTCTAAAACATAATGGCATAGGAGAAACCATTATAACCGTAGTTGTATGGTTATAGTATTTGGGTTGGACTTGTAAGTATTATTATGGTTTTGAAATATATTTTCTTAGATAAAAAAATCATATATCTTTGATAAGGTAATAGTTATTTAATATCAAATAAAACATGGTAAAAGTTCTCTGGATAGCATTTCCGCAATTGGAAACTCAAGAATTCAAACAAGCTTCGAAAATCTTGGGCTATCATCCTTATGGAACTACCGATGTATTTACTAAAAATCATAGTTCTGCTTGGAATAAACACATTCTGCACAGTGAAGAAATGGACTGGGCGAGTTTATTTGAAAATTATGATACTGCATTAGAAGTACCTTCATTCTTATTTTATCGGGATATTTTGAAGCATAACCCTAACTTAAAAGTTATCATTCTAGATATTGATAGCCGATTAAGCTACAATAGATACAAAAGGCTCAAAAAATTTCTTTGGTGGTCGGGTTGGGTAAGATTATTTAAACGCCCACGAGAATATATGAAAATGGTCGATCGTGCTTTTTACCTTTTATTCAAAGGAAATGATTCTTTTATCAATGCACAAGTCGAATATACGCAATTCATAGAGGAAGTAAAAAATACTGTTCCGACTAATCAATTGCTTATTTTTCAACCTTCTGATGGTTGGCAACCGCTCTGTGATTTTTTAGGGAAGGAAGTACCAACACAAAAATTTCCAGCAAAATACGATAGTAGTAAAATGACTAATACAACGCAAAGTATTATTATATCTATTATTCGACAGGATGCTTTTCTATTTATTATATATGTATCTATATTGATTGGCTTATTTACCTATCTTTTGTTTTTTTATTAATTGAGACGCTATAAAGTTAACAATATTTAAACTTTCACCCATTTCAAGCATTCTTATGAGGTATCGGTCATATGTATCACCATTAACGCCGTTAAAACTTCTAAATAAAATATGGTTGTAACTTGAAT
>CAKZLT010000722.1 GCA_937127195.1 uncultured Saprospiraceae bacterium | reverse complement strand
TGTAAGATGTGCTACTATTCCGTTTTTTGTGTATTGTTCGCTTTCATAATGCCCAATATCTGCCAAGATTATATTGTTTTCTGCTTGAAAAAAGTCATGATATTTTAAATCTGCAGTAATAAAAACATCTGCTTGCACACCAATTGCCTTATTTAAAAGAAAGCTTCCTGAACCACCACATACAGCGATTCGTTGAATCGTTTTGTCCAACAAAGCAGTATGTCGTATCATTGGAGCATCCATTGCTTCTTTAACAAATTTCAAAAACTTTTTGGCTTTCATCGGTTCTTTCAATTCTCCAACCATACCTGAGCCAATCTGTTGATTTTTGTTATCTAAGGAGACAATATCGTAAGCTACCTCCTCATAAGGATGACTTGCGTGTAAGGCACTAATAATTTTTGATTGTAAATGCTGTTCAAAAACGACCTCTAACTTTAGTTCAGCCTCAATGTGACGCTGACCAATTTGCCCTACGAAAGGATTTGCCCCCTTACCAGCACGAAATGTTCCTGCTCCGACTAAATTAAAACTAGCCTCATCATATTTTCCAATCTTTCCTGCACCTGCTGCAAAAAGTGCATTACGAACTCCATCAGCCTTACTAGTAGGAATGAAAGTATATAATTTTTTGAGTGTGCTACCTTTCGGAGCTAAAATTTCGGTATTTATTAAGCCCAAACGTTCTGCTATTTTAGCATTAACGCCTGTTCGCATATTATCCAGATTCGTGTGAGCAGCATAAATAGATATATCATTCTTGATAGCCTTCATGACCGTTCGCTCAATATAATTCATCCAATTGAAGCGTTTGAGTCCACTAAAAACAATTGGATGATGCGCCACTATGAGATTACAGCCCTTCTCGATAGCTTCTTCTACAACGGCTTCAATAGAATCTAAGCAAATAATAACGCCAGTTAATTCAGTGTTTGGATGCCCTACAATCAATCCAGCATTATCATAACTTTCCTGATAAGTTGGCGGTGCAATAGTCTCTAAGTATTGAATAACGTCTTTTATTGTCATAAAGCGTATTAGTTATAGTAGTATAAATTTTTTTTTAATTTTCAAATGTAAAAATAATGTAATCTATAGACTATTCATAATCGGAGGATAATTAATCATAAAGCCAATCATACTACTTTTTAAATGCAGTAGTACCGATTTTCATTGAAAGAAATTGGTGCTATTACCTTATTAGACTTTGTTCTATTAGAAGAAAATTTAAACTTATTTATTCATCATGTGAACTGAAGCTCGCTCAAAATAAGTCATCATCGAAGCTCGAACACCTTCTTCTAGTTCTATGGCATTCATTGCATTTGTGATATGCAGCATCCAGTTTTCTCGGGCTTTCATATCAATCTCATAAGGAAAATGCCGCATTCTCAATCTTGGATGCCCTCTTTGGTCAGAATAAGTCGTCGGTCCTCCAAATACCTGTACCAAAAAAAGGGCAAAACGTTCTTCTGCTGGTATTAAATCCTTTGGGTACATCGGTTTAAGTATTTCATCTTCTTTGATACCTTCGTAAAACAAATGTGCTATTTTTAAAATATTGTCGTGTCCTATTTGGTGATATAGATTATTCATTAAAACGATTTTTATTAAAATGTCATTAGTGAAGAAAAATAGCCAAAGTACATTTTTTTAAAAAAATACATCAATTCCTAGCGTCAAACTATTGAGCCAACTACTAGACGTAACAGGAACTTTGACTATATTTTTGTTCACTTTGGTATATATGCCATAATCGTCATTAGACGCTTGAATGTTTTGAAAAGCTAAATAAGAAAGTGAAAAATAGATGCCTTGTCCTTTAGAAGGACTATATCCAAAACCACTTTTTATCCGTACAAATGGAGAATAAGAACGCTCCAAAACAGGTGTACCTTCATCAAAAGTAATCGAATTAACATTGATGTTTTTATCAAAATGTTCTTTTTTTAGGTTAAAACGCAACTTGCCTTGTCCTGTAATAATACCACCTTCGGCATCCAAGAAAACCCATTTCCCAAACATTAAACGTGTTATTCCACTCAATCCAAAATGTGTCATCTCTAAATGAATGTCCTCATTATTAGTGATGTCATAGTAATCTTCAAAAACCGTCGGTTGAACACTCACATCATCAGCACCAAGATAATAAATACCAAAAGGATTTAATTCATAAGATATTTTTTCATAAAAAGCGGTTGCATAAAATCTTCCATACAGCCCTTTCTTTAGGCGGGCTTCGCGAGATACAGCTCGCCCAAATTGTAAAGATAACGTATTATTTAGCCAGCCTACACCCAGAATTTTTTCTGTATCTAGACCAACTTCATCTGGTGCATGCCAGTAGTCATTCATCGTTTGTGTAAAAATAATAGGTGTAAAACTAATCAGGTAATCAGTAGCCGTTGTTCGCATATCTAATAGGTCAGCGATGTTGTAAATCAAATCCCTATTATTTTGTACAAATCGAGGGTCACTCAGCATAACCATCATTTCTTTGAGATATTTGACTTGTTCGATATATTTATAGTCCGATGCATGATGTGCTAACTCTAAGATAGCTGCAACCGCTTTTCTTGCAGTTTTTGGGCTACTACTAGCAAAATGCCCTTCCCTTAGCGACGCAAATAAGGTTCTATCTTTCTGAATTTTGTTGTTAATATCTGATGCTAACTCCTTTGCTGTTCGATTATTAATAGTGATTTGCGAAAAATCAAAATCCTTTGTATAATCTAATGTCGGTCTTGCTCTAGAGAATCTATCTACAAATAAGAACCAATCACTATTTCGGAGTTCTCTGATTTTCTTAGGGTTTTTGGTTAAAACTTTTTTCTGAAATCGAATTAAATCTGACCGAAAAGTCTCAAAATCGTAAGTACAATAAACTTCTAAGTTTTGTAACTTATCACGATTGTAATTTCCACGAAATTCTTTTTTTTGACTAGGTTCTAAAGTGAAACTTTCTACTTTATCAGCTTTTCTATCTTTTACAAAAACCTGTAAAGAGTGTTTTGTAATATTCAAAAAAGTAATTTCATAAAGAGAAGCCTCTATACTTATGTACTTATTCTTATTCGCCATCAAGTTAGAGACCGAAAAAAGAATAAAGAGAAAAATCGTTATTATTTGATACAAAAATTTCATAGTGCGTATTGTATATTTATATTTCAATGGCATAATACACTATAAGAAAAGTTTTTCTTTTTTTTTTAAATACTGTAACGCGACAAGTTCGTCGTATTATGTTTTTCTTCAAAAAAAATTAAGTAATCTATTTTATAGTGTAATTATTTTTTTTAAAAAAAATAACTGCCTGAATTTTATTTATGATTGGTGAATTTAATTTCTGATGTGAATATAAAGCGTAAAATTAATGATTAAATTTAAATCTAATAGAAAGTATTCTGTAATCACTTTTTATAAAATGGGAGAGAAGCTTTTTATTAGAAAAAAAGAAATCATATTTGTTTTTTTATTATGCAAATTTGAGACCTAAATTTATTTTAGCACTCAAAAACTCCCCTTTATCAAAAAAAAAGAGGAAAAGATGAATGAAGTTCAATTGCATTAGTTCTTTATAAAGATAAATTGGTTCTATATGATTTATTTTTCTTCACTTAGTATTTTTTTTCGCTTCTCTAAACCTTATAAGGCATAGCTGTATAGTTGGACAAAATCAAGTCATATTTCACGAAAAAGCCCAAAGGGGTGAAATATCACAGCATCGGGGCTTGTCCCGATGAATTAAAATATGAAAAAATTGCCTAATCTAATCAGCCCTGAATGGGCGCAATATATATCGCCCATTCAGGGCTATAATTGATGGTTCTATAATTTATCATTCATCGGGACAAGCCCCGATGCTGTAATATTTCACCCTTTTAGGGCTACTTTTTTATCTTAACTATACGGCTATGCCGTATAAGGTTTGATTGAAGTTTGATATAACCTATTTTTTTGAAAAAAACCAACCTAAATCATATAGAGCCAAAATAATACTCCTTACTTATACATGAATAATTGTGCTTTGCTCGCTACTAATTTTAGTTGCAAACGGATATTGATTTCGGCTTCTCGTCGATATTATTATCCATGTTGGTTACAAAAATCGACGACCATAGCCAACTCCGAAAATAATACCTATATTCCAGTCATCATTTGGATCAACGAGAGATTCCGCACCAAAAGTAAAGTATAAAGTTGACCTAGTACCTCCACTAGGAACTTTTAAAGGAATGTAACCATCATAATATAATCTAGCTCCATAAGTTGGAAAATCATTATCAATAAGCTGTCTTGAACTGCCATAAGATTTAATATTTCGATGAATCAGTAAGTCTGCATTAATACGATGAAAGGTTTGAATACTTTTTTTGATTTTCAGCTTACTATACAAGAACTGAACTTGCTTAACACTTAGGCGAGAGTAGCCTATTACATAAGTATTATAGGTCAACGTTTGAGGTACTTGAATGCCCGCATTAATAAATCCCAAGTGTATTCCATGAGAGATTCGTTTCTCTGCCTCTTTTTCCATCATCAAATTATGAATTTTACCATCTTCACCATATTCTCTCAATAATAAATATTTGAGGGTGTAAGGCTTCTTCTTGGAAAAAAAGTAATTAGCTTCAATGCTTGTTCCTAGACCAATATAATCTTGACTATTCTCATCAATATTAAAGGTAGTTCCAAATTGCGCATGAACGAATAACTTACCTGGCAATTCATAAGAAACTCCTCCTAGATATAGTTTTCCTGCTTGATAAGAAGGCCCGATATGAACGTTGAGTCTATAAATATCATCGGGGTCAAGAGATTGAAACTTTACAGGAACTTCTGTGCCTTCGTCAGATGTAAAAATTTCTTCTTGAGAAAAAGCATCATTGGCTACCCAAAAAATGGTAAATAAAATTATAATAATTGATTGTAAAGTAAATCTGTTTTTCATTAATTTATGTTTTAGAACTTATTATGTTATTTAATTTCAAAAAAATTCATGAAATCCTTTTTTACATGAAAACACCTCAAATATATTCATAATAATCTCAATTTTAATTACAAATTCAACTATCCCTTTTCACATTTAATTTTTTTTAAAAAATTCATTTCATAATCAATTAATTACCCATTATTTACCACCAAAAAAACCTCTTTTTTTAGCCTTTTTTTCGTATATTTGCCCAGTTGTATATAGCAGAAAAAAAAAAATTCTACTTTGAATAAATTGTTATGACTTCCTTTTCTGGCTTGCGCAAAAAGTGATTTGTTATTTTTATAAAAAATAAAACAAATACACTAAAGGAAATTCTTTTTAAGAAAAAACAAAACACTATTCAAAGTACAAAAATGAGTTAAATGTCAACAGGAGAAAGGATAATACCTATCAATATTGAAGAAGAAATGAAATCCGCGTACATTGATTATTCGATGTCGGTTATTGTTTCGAGAGCATTACCAGATGTGAGAGATGGATTAAAGCCTGTGCATCGCCGTGTTTTATACGGAATGTCGGGGCTGGGTTTGACTTATAATAAATCACACAAGAAGTCGGCGCGTATTGTCGGGGAAGTATTAGGTAAGTATCACCCGCACGGTGATTCTTCTGTATATGAAGCGATGGTTCGTATGGCTCAACCGTGGTCATTGCGTTACCCTTTGGTAGATGGTCAAGGTAACTTTGGTTCGGTTGATGGTGATAGTCCTGCCGCGATGCGTTATACGGAAGCCCGTTTGCAACGTCTTAGTGATGAACTATTGGCGGACATTAATAAAGAAACCGTTGATTTTGCGTTTAACTTTGATGATACGCTCAAAGAACCAACTGTACTTCCATCTAAGATTCCTAATCTTTTGATTAATGGAGCATCAGGAATTGCTGTTGGTATGGCAACGAATATGTTGCCGCATAACTTGGGTGAAGTCATTGACGGTATTCATGCTTATATCGAAAACTATGATATTACAATAGATGAACTGTGCGAACACATCAAAGCACCAGACTTCCCGACGGGAGGTATTATCTATGGTTATCAGGGAGTTAAGGAAGGTTTCGAGACGGGGCGTGGTCGTGTAGTAGTACGAGGAAAGGCAGACATCGAAACGACTAATTCTAATAAAGAACGAATTATTATTACCGAAATTCCGTATCAGGTCAACAAAGCTACGTTGATTGTGAAGATTGCGGATATGGTTAATTCTAAGAAAATAGAAGGTATTTCTGACATCCGCGATGAGTCGGATAGAACGGGAATGCGCATTGTTGTTGACATAAAACGTGACGGTAACGCCAGTGTTATTTTGAGTCAATTATACAAATATTCTCCTTTACAGACTTCTTATGGTGTCAATAATATTGCTTTGGTGAAAGGTCGCCCAGTATTATTGAACTTAAAAGATATGATTCGCGAATTTGTGGCTTTCCGTATCGAAGTGATACAGCGTAGAACTATCTACGACCTCAGAAAAGCTAAAGAACGCGCTCATATCCTAGAAGGCTTGTTGATTGCTTTGGATCATTTGGATCAAGTGATTGCATTGATTAGAAAGTCAAAAACGCCAGATGAAGCGCGTGATGGCTTGGTTTCTGAATTTGAGTTGAGTGAATTGCAAGCAAAAGCCATTTTGGAAATGCGTTTGCAGCGTTTGACAGGTTTGGAGCTGGATAAAATCAAAGCTGAATATGCTGAATTACAATTGAAAATTGCTGATTTGGAGGATATTCTAGCAGATGAAAATCGCCAGAAAAATATTATTAAGGACGAATTAACGGATATTAAGGAGCGTTTTGGAGATGAGCGTAAGACGCAAATCGAATATAGTGCTGGTGAGATTCGTATCGAAGATATGATTGCTGATGATGAATTTGTGATTACAATTTCTAATTTGGGATACATCAAACGTACGAAGTCCGAAGAGTATAAAACGCAAAGTAGAGGCGGAAAAGGCTCGCGAGGCTCAAAAACACGCGATGCTGATTTCATAGAACACATGTTCGTCGCTACGGCACACAATTATCTGTTGTTCTTTACCGAACAAGGAAGGTGTTTTTGGTCGAGAGTATTTGAAATACCAGAGGCAAGCAAAACGTCAAGCGGTCGCGTCTTGCAACGAATTATCGAAATTCCGCCAGATGATAAGGTAAAAGCTTACATCAAGATACAAGATTTGAATGACCAAGAATTTTTGGAAAATAATTATATCATGCTTTGTACGAAGAATGGTATCGTTAAGAAAACGGCTGTTAAAGCGTTTTCTCGTCCACGTTCTTCGGGTATTTATGCCATCACAATCAGAGAAGGCGACCAATTATTGGAAGCTAAATTGACGAATGGTCAAAACAATATCATTATTGCTTCTCGTTCGGGTCGTGCGATACAGTTCCCAGAAGCTAAAGTTCGCTCAATGGGTAGAACGGCGGCAGGTGTTCGTGGTATTCATTTGAAGGATGAGACTGATCGAGCTGTCGGGATGATTTGCGTTGAGCCTAATGACGAGACGACCACCGTTTTGGTTATTTCTGAAAAAGGACAAGGTAAACGTACCGCATTATCAGAATATCGTGAAACTAACCGTGGTGGTAAAGGTGTCAAAACGATGCAAATTACCGAAAAAACGGGTCAGTTATTTGCTATTAAAGCAGTAGAAGAGACTGATAATCTGATGATTACAAGTAAAGAAGGTATTACTATCAGAATGTCTTTGAATAACATTTCTGTATTAGGTCGTGCAACGCAAGGAGTTAGAGTTATCAAGCTTGGCAAAAAAGACCAAATTGCAGATGTTGCTCTAATTAAGGAAACGGACGAAGACGAAAATAATACTGGTATTGAAGATGAAAATAGTAATAATATCGGTATCGAAGATGCTGAAATTGTTGAAAATAACGACAATAACGAAGCAGAATCTTCTGATGAAGAAGCTTAGAGTTTAGGCAAGAAATAGAAATTTCTATTTCTTTTTAAAAAAATCATCTCACAAAAAACGCAAAGTAGCTTCGGTTGCTTTGCGTTTTTTTGTAAAACACTCTAAATCACCCAAACGGATATTCAGCCAAAACGCTTGTTCGTTTATAAAAAGACCTGATTCAAGAAGTATATTCTGTAAAAACTGTTTAAAGTCATTGAAAAATCTTTTTTTTGTAATAAATTCAGTTGAATAATAATTTTTTGTTCAACTAAAAGTTTAAGAGTAAGTTAAAGTATTTGACTTTTTGTTATTTGTTGCGTCAAAAAAATGAACATCAAAATAATAAAGAACATTATTTTAATGAAAAAAAATCGTATTAAATTAAAAAACGAATTAATAGGTATGAAACAAGTAAATTTAACATTGCTATTTTTAGCAATATTTTCAACAGCTATTTTTGCACAAGATTCAGCTAAGAAATCTTTTAAGAAAGCTAAAAGTAGTTTAGTTAGCTATTATAATAATACAGCTAAAAATATTGGAAAATTAGAATCGGCTAAAGAATATATTGATGTTGCTATCTCAGGCATCTCTACAATAAAGCCAAAGAATCACCCAAAAGTGTATATAAAAGCAGGTGAAATCTATATGGAGGTGGCTAAAAATGCCAATTTAAAAGCTAAAAATGCAGATGCTGCTCTCAAAAGTATGGATTATTACTTTAAAGGTGCAGATGATGCAAATTTTAAATCTTATCAAGAAGATGATATTAGCACAGGTCTAGAAAGCTTAGGAGGCGTTGCTTTTATTTCTGATGGAAATACAGCATTACAAGCACAAGAATACAAAACAGCATATAAATCATTTGAAGCTGCTTTGCAATGTAAACAAAAAATGGATGCAAAAGAGATAGTATCTCTTTCATTCTTAATCATGCCTGCTGACAAAAGTAATATTCAATTCTATACTGGATATAGTGCTTATTTGGGAGGAGACAAAGAAAATGCTAAGAAATACTTTGAGCCATTGGCTAAAGAAGGATCTGATGAAGCAACTGTTTATAGTTTTCTTTCTAAAATTTATTTGGAAGAAGAGAATACAGAAAAATCAATTGAAGTTATTAATCAAGGTGTAAAAGTTTTGTCTAACATCAAGGTTGATGAAAGTGGAGAAGATAAAGACGCTATCAAAAAAGAAAAAGCTCGCATCGAAGCTGGTTTAAAAACATTGCTTTTTGATAAAATCAACTACTACTTAAAAACCAAAGAAATGGAAAAGTTGGAAGTTGAGTTGAAAAAAGCAATTGACCAAGATCCAAAAAATGCGCAATTGCCATTTACTTTAGGTCAAGTTTACGAAGATTTATCTTCTAAAGCATTTGCTGCTGGTAATGATGAACTTGGTGAAAAACACTTCAATTCAGCAGTTCAATTCTACGGTAAGACTGTTAAGGTTGACCCTACTTTCTTCGATGCAATTTATCAAAGTGGTGCGATTTACTTCAATAGTGCCGTAAGAATCTATAAGGTTCAAGCTAACTTAGGTATTTCTAAAGAAGACCAAGCTAAATCAACAGCATTAGGTGAGCAAATTAATAGCTACTATGAAAAAGCATGGGCTAATTTCATCAAAGCAGAGAAAGTAAAAGCAAACGATGCTTTATTAATTACAGCATTCAAGCAAATTTATCTTCGTGTAAACAATAACGATGTTTACAAAGAATATAAATCTCGCGAAGAAGCAATTAAAGCTGATGCTAAAGCTGAAATGTCTCCTTATACTGGTCATCCAGCATCTTTATTCAATAAATAACTCATGTTACCCATAAGTTTACTGATTATAACGAATTGCAGTGACGCACCTAAAGGCGCTTATACTCTTTTA
>CAKZLT010000721.1 GCA_937127195.1 uncultured Saprospiraceae bacterium | reverse complement strand
GGGCGGTATATGTGTCACCCATTCAGGGCTATGGTAATTTTATTTATTTATCAGATTCATCGGGACAAGCCCCGATGCTATGATATGTCACCTCTTTGAGGCTATGATATTTATAATTTGGCAATATTTTTCATACCGTAGGATTGTTGTTTTTTATCTTGTCATTTATGGTTATATTTATAAGTCATATTTTTAAAAAAAAACATAATAAAATGCCTCAATCTTTAGTCAAAAATTACATTCATTTGGTATTTAGTACCAAAAATCGCCAGCCATTTATTGATAAAACGATACAATCTGAGTTCTATGCCTATATAGGTGGAATTTGTAAAAGTTACGAATGTTATCCTCATGCTATTGGTGGAATTGAAGACCACATTCATATTCTTTGCACATTATCAAAAAAATTGCCGTTGTATAAACTCTTAGAAGTCGTTAAATCGAATTCTTCTCGATGGATAAAGACAAAGGGGGAAGCCTATGAAAATTTTTATTGGCAAGGAGGTTACGGTGCGTTTTCTATTAATCCATCAGAAATTTCGATTGTCAAAAAGTATATTGATAATCAAGAGGAGCGACATAAAAAGATAAGTTTTCAAGATGAATTTCGGGCATTTTTAAAAAAATATGATGTAGAATATAATGAGAAATATGTTTGGGATTAAAAAATAGATATAAAAAATATTGTCAGATTATAAATGTCATAGCCTCGAAGAGGTGACATAATACAGCATCGGGGCTTGTCCCGATGAATGGCAAACGAAACAATGACAAACGAAACAATGACAAACGAAACAATGACAAACGGAACAATGACAAACGGAACAATGGCAAACGGAACAATGACAAACGGAGCAATGACAAACGAAACAATGACAAACGGAACAATGGCAAACGAAACAATGACAAACGAAACAATGGCAAACGAAACCCAAAATGGGCGGCACATATACCGCCCATTTTGGGTTTTAAATTTATTGCATTCATTGGGACAAGCCCCAATGCTATGATATGTCACCTCTTCGAGGCTACGACATTTTATAGATAGTTATTTCAATTTATACAAACCTCCTTTAAAAATTAATCCTTCGATTTGGTTAATAAATCTACCCTTTTTATCTTTTTTGAACATAATAAAAAAGTCTTCTCCTTTATATCGAACTTCACTTAAATTTTTAAATACACCATTTTTTAGGTCAGGTTGTATTTCCCATTTTTTATTAGCTTTATTCTTCCAATAATATTTCCCATTCTCTTGAATGATTTGACCAACGTGCCAGCCATTAGGAGTGCTGCCTTGTTTTCTGATAGCCTCAGAAGCATCAAAAGTTTTATTCAAAAACTGGTTGATGGTCAAACTATTTAATAGCTTTTGAGATGGTTTGTAAGTTGGTTTTAACATATACTGCAAAGAAGGTGTAGCCGTTTTAAAGCGTTTGTGTAAAGACTCTTGATAATAGTCTGCCTCGTGAGAACCTGTAAAGTTACTTGGCCATTTACTCCTATCAAACCACTTGTGAGAATCTTTTACAACCTTCCCGTTTTTATATTTTTGCTCTAAGAGTAATTCTGGATATATATTATACAGATGATGAAAAAACTCATGTTGTAACCATTGAGGAAGATAAGCTCGGCGTTCAATATCCGATATTTCGCCCTTTCCCATGTGTGGCGGAACGCGCAATAACCATTTATCATTAACAATAAAAAAAGGCTTTTGCCCTCTAGTGTCCATTCCACCAGTATTCATTCCGCCTTGATTTTTATCAAATCCTGCATTCGCTGCAACACCATTTACACCATCTTCAGGGACAACAGATGGATATAATATCCAAAACCAATCACTTTCATCATGGATATTTTTTGGTATTTGATTGATTACGTCGTCATTATTCTTAAAATTGGCTTTTTTACCATCTTTTGAAACTCTAGTCGGCACACAGTAATTCAAGTCATAATATTTGACTTCAACCTTTAATCGACCGTCAGTCATAGCGTTAACGTATCGTTTGAATATATTTAAAGATTGGTCAATGATACGATGATTATTAGCTTTTAATCTGCTATCAAGCTTTATTTTTCCATTTCGACCAGTACCATTTTGCATTTCTGCTATCGTTTTGGGCTGCTGACCTTCGGAACAATCCACAAGTACAACCCTAAGTGTTGCGGTTAATACTTCGCCCGAAGGATTAGGACTTTTGAGATTATGCTTGACAATATCGGTCAGCATTCGTAGTGCGTTATATGCCGCAGGATTTCCTATATTGGTTTTATATTTTCTATCATCTGCATTTGAATTTTTCCAAATATCTGTACCTACTGGATATGCTTTCCATAATCTATCCAATTCTGTTTTGGCTTGTTTATACTTGTTGACTTTGACTAAATCTTCTACAGTAATCATCGTGGTTAAAGCATCAATGTAATGTTTACTGAACTTATCCTTTCCACCATATTGATTAAAAAAGGCATCAAGTTTAGCTGTTGAAGCCGTCGAAACTGTTGGAACTACTGGAGGAGTTGGAACTGTTGGAACTACTGGAGGAGTTTTATTATCATTTTTTGAAATGATAACGCCATCTTTATTTGACCATACAGCATTACCACTGGCATTGTGTAATCTTAATGAACCATCATCTTCTAGTACTAATTTTACAGGCTTATTGGGTGCATTAAACCTTTTATCAAAACTAGGATGCGTTTTAGACATCCATTTTGCTTGATTATTTCCATTATATACGACTAAATGCCCGTCTGTTTGCATTTTTAAAGTTGCTCCAGAAAAGCCGTGTTCCATAGAACACCAAACAAACTGATTCTTCTCTACTTTTTTAAGGCAAAGATTACCATCAGATTGCATTTTTAGATAAAAAACGCCGTTTTTAGAGATTAGTTTTTCTCCTGTTTTTAGTTCTTGACCTATATTTAGGGTATTGCTTGAAGCGACTTTTTTTTCTAAAGTAAGTCGTTTAATCGCAGTGGCATCAAGTACGCCATTATAAACTCTCACTTCTTCGATAGTTGCTTCAACAAAGCCATTAGAAGGAACTTTGCCACCTGCCATAAGGTGACGCGCGCCAAGGAAAATACCTATATTTTGACCACTAAAATCAATTAATGGTGAATTTTGTGTGTATTCTCCCACTAAGATATTATTTCTATATACTTTGATTGCGGCTTTTCCATTATCATTTCCATAAGAAATAGCCATTTTTACAAAATAACGAGGTGTCATTTCTTTTGCCAGGTTTCCTATGTCTCTTGTTCTTCGGAAAAAACCACTACCTGCCATCCACGTTCTTGGTTGACGCTCGGCATAGACAATACCATCAAAATCAAAATCATTAGCGGTGCGACCAACAGATAATATAGAGCCACCTCTTATTGCAGCATTATCAATTCTAGCCCAAGCGACTAATGTTTTTTCCTTTAATTGAGGACCCGAATATGGTGTGGCAATAGCATAGGAATTTACGCCTACTCTTAGTTTTCCATGTGCGATTTTAGCAATTCCTTTAAGTTGTAAATCTCCAAAATTGCCTTTAGTATCTTTTAGAGAACCATTCTCAAAAGTGAATTGCCCAACTAATTGAGCTTGCGATAAGCTAACACTTAATAAGATTAATAGAAATGTTAAAAATTTAGTTTTCATTTTATTATAGGTTTTTAGTGATATTGCTTTGTAAAATCTTAGTCGATTACAAATCGAGGCAATATCATTTTTCTATTATGATTAATCTTTCATCACTAATATCTAAATAACGTCAAAAGCAGCTTGTTTTATAATACTGAAACAAGCTGCTTTTATAGAAATATTATCTAGAATGGGTATTTAAAACAAAAAGACTTCATTTGTAACCATCAAAGTACCATTAACTCCCTGAATTTCAAATTCGACAATCTTGGAATCATAGACAGGGTAATCAGCAATTGACCAATCTCCACCATCATAAATTGCACTATTTCCATTCAAAGAATACATAGAATCATAAGACTCATCTTCAAACCTTAAATTTTCATCAAAAATTTGCTCTTTCATAGCATGTTCCAACACATCAATTGGCACATCAGCAATGCTATTCCAGCCATTATTTGCCAAACCTTCTACAAAAGCTTGATTCCTTGGAGCAATAATTGAGTAAGTACCAGAACCTTCAATTATTTCATAAATACCAGTTGCCGCATCAACTCTATCCATGGCTACAACAAAAGAGTCTAAATTTTCAAAACGAGCTAAATCCATTGAGGTTGCTGGCTCTAATACTTTATTAATTCGATGAAGAACACCTTCTCTTGCTTCTATATCACCTCTTGTAATATTGGCGGAGCGGTTCAATGTGATTCTCGATGTACTGTCTCTTTCAATCAGAAGAACCACTGGACTATAGTCATGATAATACGTTTTTTGGGTATCGTTGAAGCCATCCTTTAATGATGCTTTGGATTGCTGTGAGTTGAGATAATGATATTCTAATAAGGTTTTGAGTTCATTCTCGCTCATGGTTGCGAGTGTAAGTCCATTAGCATTAAAATACTCTTCGAAGGCTGCATCGGTTGGTGCAAAGACAGTAAACGGCCCTGCTCCCGCCAACGCGCCATCTAAACCTTCTTGTTGTAGTGCGGCTAATAGCGTTGTGAATTCCGCATCGGCTCCAGCACCTGCCAGATTCGTGACTAATCCTGCGATGGTAACGCCTGTGTCTGAAAGCGTGGATGCAGTTGGTGGTAACAGTACTTTATCGATTGCGTGAATTAACCCGTTTGATGCGTCTACATCCGCCACTATCACCTTGGATGTGTTAATAAACAAATCTGGGTCGTCATATGAGATCGCGAGTTCCTCAGTGGCTAGTAATGGTGTTGTTTTATTGCCTGCAAGACCTATAGCTGTTGCCGCATCTACCTCACTGTCGAGTACATGATACTTAAGAATATCGCCTAGGTTCGACAAAGCTAGGATGTCTGCTGCGCTGCTGAAAGCATCGTTTGTTGCAATTAGCTCTTCAAACGCATCGTCTGTTGGTGCAAATACTGTGAGATTTGGTGTGGCTGCTAAGGTATCAACTAAACCGGCTTCAACCACTGCGGTAACGAGTGTATTAAATCGCCCGTCTGCTTGAGCAGTTTCAACAACGTTGAAGTAGTTTGGTGGAATCAATACTTTGTCTATTGCATGGATAATTCCATTGTCGGCCATGACGTCTGGGGTGATGACTTGTGAACGATTAACAAAGAGGCTCCCGGTTGCAACGGTTAGCGTTACCGTAGAAGTTTCTACTGTCGTTGCAGTATTATTTGTCATGCCTGCCAATGA
>CAKZLT010000720.1 GCA_937127195.1 uncultured Saprospiraceae bacterium | reverse complement strand
TAAGTGTAACCTCTTTCAGCAGAAAGGCAAACAATTTCATCTTTTCCAAAAAACTGATATTGTTCTCTATCTACTTTAATACCAATTTTTCGATGCGAAAAAGCGACATATTGCAAAGGTGTAATAGGATATTGAAAACCTTCAATCGCTTCATAAAGGGTATCAATGAAGGCTTTTGCATTATTGAGTCGCTCACGTTGTAGAAAGTATTTGGTAGGAACACCGATTTCGTTGGCTTTTTTGAGATAAGCAATATTATCATAATGATTCGTCAAAAAAATGATAGGCATTAAGCGTTTATCTTGAATTTTTTTGGCAATAGTAAAACCATTATTCTTATCTTCATCTAGCTCAACATCTAGAATCCCTAAATCAAATTGTTCATTTTTGAGCAAATCTAATGCCTTTGCAGAGTTCTCAGCTCGAACACATTCAAAACCATCTGCCGTGATAGTTGCTTGTATTCGATTGAATTGAAAAGTATCATCTTCTAGTATGAATATTCTGAACATAGGTTTTTTTTAGAAAAAGTAAGCTAATTAAAAGTAGTCGTTTTTTTTATAAAAAAATATCAAACCGCTTGTTTTATCTGTTATTTACGTTCTTTAAAAAAATAAAAATATGAGTTTTTTAAATGCAGAATGGAGAAAATTAGTTTTAGCAAACTATGAAGTTGACCCGAATATTCTTGAAAAATACATTCCTGCTCATACCGAATTAGACACTTGGAATGGTCGCTGCTATGTGAGTTTGGTTGGTTTTATGTTTGTGAATACCAAAATGTTAGGTATGAAAATTCCATTTCATATTAACTTTGAAGAAGTGAATTTAAGGTTCTATGTGAAACACAAAAGCAATGGTGAATATAAGCGAGGCGTTGTTTTTATAAAAGAAATTGTTCCATTGCCAGCCATTACATTGGTCGCGAATACCTTATATAAGGAGCATTACGAAACCCAACCGATGCGACACAAATGGGAGTCAAATGATAAAAACCAAATTGTAAGCTACGAATGGAAAAATAAGAAATCGTGGCAAGAAATAACTGTCAAAGCGGATATCGAAAGTCAGGTAATCGAAGCAGGAAGCGAAGCCGAGTTCATTACAGAACATTACTGGGGATATACCAAAATTAATGAGAATAAGACTTTTGAATATGAAGTAACGCATCCCGTTTGGGAAATTTACCCTGTTCAGCAACACTGTATTCATATAGACTTTGGAGAAGTTTATGGGCGAGATTTTGAAATACTGAATACAGTAGAACCTACTTCCGTGATGTTGGCAGAAGGTTCTACAATTACAGTTGAAAAAGTGAATAGAATTAAACCGCAACTCTAACTTGATTGTTAGGAACAATGATTTTTACACCATTTTCGATACTTGCTTCTTCTTTTCTTATCATGAATTTGGATTTAGTCAAAAGGTTAGACGTTTCCAAAGTCAAGATAAATAAATATGTTGCTTTCTTAAGGGAGTTACCAGCATTTTCAATCATAATTATTCGTTGCTCTAACTCTTGAAGTTCGTTGATTAGTGATTTTGCTAATTTGATAACAGGAGCATCTACTAATACAACTCTGTGAAGAATAGGGTAAACAGATTCGCGGACTTGAAAACTACAATGATTAACAGCAATCACCACTTGATTTATCAATTCTTCATTGATGATATGGTGTTTAGTCATGTATTGATACTGCTGTTCCCATTGCGAAAGTTGTTCGTATAACTCAAAAAGAGCATTGTGGATATTTGTTAATTCTTTCATAATAATAGTAGTATTTGTTTTTAGCACTACTAAGATAGAATTAATATTTAATATTTTTATATATGTTTTAAAAATAAATTATAAAAAAATGTAATTTACTGAAAAGTGGAATGCTTTTAGTATTAGAAAGGCCTTAACAAATTATTGTTAAGGCCTTTCTAATCTCTAATTCCTATACACTATAAGTTAATCTCATTTATTTTATGAATTAATTATCATCTTTTTTAGCTTCTTTACTTACATTTTTATTTCTAGGTGCGATAGTGAGCATTTCAGCTTCGTTGATACCTTCTAGAGAAACTCTATAACCAACTTTATCACCCAAAAGGTCATTATTTCCCGCAAAACCATCCGATGCGCTTTCGTCTCTGACTTGTGTCAAATCAACGGTAATGACATTAATACCTTTTTTTAACTTCTGTTTTTGAGTATAAATCAGATTACCTTCCATATCAAATATCTTATAATCTAGCTCGTCTTCACTCAAAGCATTGATAGTTACTTCAAAAATATTTTCGTTATCAGCAGGAGGAGTCATGGCAACTACTGTGAAGTTATTGGCTGTTTCTTTATTAACGGCAATAATATCAGATAAATGAAAAGAACCATCTAAGTCAACTTGCTTTAATCTATAAAAGTTTTGACCTTGAGTTGCGGATACATCTAAAAAACGGTAACTTTTGATTTCCGTAGTACTACCAGCACCTTTCACTTTACCTATTTTTGTAAAATTAACACCATCAACAGATTTTTCTATTTCGAATGCTTTATTATCCGTTTCAGCAGAAGTTGCCCATGTAAGCATATTTCCCATATCGAAATCTTCAATAGCTAATTTTTGGGAATAGGTACAAGAGGCACTAACGGAAGTTGTCAAACCGATAGTGAATAAAAAAATAAAGGTTAATAGTAAATGGTTTTTCATGATATTCATTTTGCCTTATAGAATATTAAATTCTATTCTAAAGTTTTTGTATTCAAAATTCATTATAAATAGATCTTTTGTTGAATATAGTTAGCGCATTGTCTGAATAATATTACAAATGTAAGTGTAAAATAACAAATAATCAATATTTTAATATGTTACTATCAGATAATTTCAAAGAAAAAAGCTTTTTTATGTAACTTCTCTAGATAAATGTCCATTTTTTAAAAATTGTGACTATTAAAATTAGCATTTATAGGAGTGTTGTCTTATATAAATCTGTTATTTATACGTCAAAAAAACCAATTAGGTTCTAAATTCAAAGTGATTTTTTTTAGAAAAACAAGAAATATAATATAGGTATCTATATTCATTGTAAGCAATAATGCGTAGAAATATCACTAAGATTGATTATTTTTGTAAAAAATGGGAATAAATCACTCAAGGAATGAATTTTAGTGATTTTTTTATACTATATAAATAAAGGTTGTGATTTTACAATTTTATTTTTGATGGTACTATTTAAATATAGAAAACAATTTTATTAACATATTAAAGTGTTGCAAATGGCATTTGATATTGACATGATACAGGCGCACTATTCAGCATTGCCAGGGAAAATCTCTGCAATCAGAAAGGTGCTCAATCGCCCGCTTACCCTAACAGAAAAAATTCTTTATTCTCACCTTCATGGAGAATCTCCTTTAGAGAATTATAGCAGAGGAAAAGACTATGTATTTTTTGCCCCTGACCGTGTAGCAATGCAAGATGCGACAGCTCAAATGGCATTATTACAATTCATGATGGCAGGTCGTGAGAAAGTAGCTGTACCTTCAACTGTTCATTGTGATCACTTGATACAGGCAGAAGTAGGAGCAGAGAAAGATTTAGCAATTGCTAATGATGTCAATTCAGAAGTTTATGACTTTTTGGCTTCTGTTTCTAATAAGTATGGTATTGGTTTCTGGAAAGCAGGTGCTGGTATTATTCACCAAGTTGTACTTGAAAATTACGCATTTCCAGGTGGAATGATGATTGGTACAGATTCTCATACTCCGAACGCAGGTGGACTAGGAATGGTCGCTATTGGTGTTGGTGGCGCTGATGCTGTGGATGTAATGGCAGGAATGCCGTGGGAATTAAAAATGCCAAAATTGATTGGTATTAAATTGACAGGAAAGCTTAACGGCTGGACTTCTCCTAAAGATGTAATCTTGAAAGTAGCAGGTATCTTAACTGTAAAAGGTGGTACAGGAGCTATTGTTGAGTACTTTGGTGAAGGAGCAGAAAATTTATCTTGTACAGGTAAAGGTACAATTGGTAACATGGGAGCAGAAATCGGAGCAACGACTTCTACTTTTGGTTATGATGAGTCAATTAGCCGTTACTTACGTGCAACAGGTCGCGCAGATGTAGCAGATGCTGCCGATGAAGTAGCAACGCACTTGACAGGTGATGCAGAATGCTATGCTAATCCAGAACAGTATTTTGATCAAGTAATCGAGATTGACTTGAACACTTTAGAGCCTCACGTCAATGGTCCTTATACACCAGATTTGGCTTGGCCAATTTCTAAGTTTGCACAAGCAATAGATGAAAACAATTATCCTCCAGTATTGGAAGTTGGTTTAATTGGTTCTTGTACTAACTCTTCTTACGAAGATATGTCTCGTGCGGCATCAGTAGCGCGTCAGGCAGTAGCGAAAAATTTGAAAACTAAGGCAGAATTTACAATTACGCCTGGTTCTGAGCAAATTCGTTATACAATTACTCGTGATGGTTTGGTAGAAGATTTTGAGCAAATGGGAGGTGTTGTTCTTGCCAATGCTTGTGGTCCATGTATCGGACAATGGAAGCGTCACATTGACAATCCAGATAGACCAAACTCTATTATTACTTCATTCAATCGTAACTTTACGAAACGTAATGACGGTAATAAAGCAACACACGCCTTCGTAGCATCTCCAGAGATTGTTACAGCTTTGGCAATTGCTGGTAGTATGAAGTTTAATCCTTTGACGGATACTTTAACAAACGAAAAAGGAGAACAAGTTAAATTAGACCCGCCAACAGGTGTTGAATTACCTCCTAAAGGTTTTGATGTAGAAGATGCAGGTTTTATTGCACCGTTAGCAGATGGCAGTGGTATTAATGTAACCGTTAATTCTAGTTCAAATCGTTTGCAATTATTAACGCCTTTTACTCCGTTGACAAACGACGAGATTACAGGAATGCGCGTTTTGATTAAAGCAAAAGGTAAATGTACAACTGACCATATCTCAATGGCTGGACCTTGGTTGAAATTCCGTGGACACTTACAGAATATTTCTGAAAACTGTTTCATTGGTGCAATCAATTACTATAATGATAAGGCTAATCACGTTATCAATTATGTAAAAAATGAGTATTTACCAGTCCCAGAATCTGGTCGTACTTACCGTGATGCAGGTATCGGAACGGTTGTGTTTGGTGAAGAAAACTATGGTGAAGGTTCTTCTCGTGAGCATGCAGCTATGGAGCCAAGACACTTAGGTGTTGCAGCGGTAATAGTTAAATCTTTTGCACGTATCCACGAAACAAACCTTAAAAAACAAGGTATGTTAGGATTAACTTTTGCAAAT
>CAKZLT010000719.1 GCA_937127195.1 uncultured Saprospiraceae bacterium | reverse complement strand
AAAAAGAAAAGCTCCAGAATCATTCGTTTCCTTATAGTTTCCAGTTTTTTCTATCAATGCAACGGCTTTTACGATTGGCTTATCCGTATTTTTACTCTTAATAATACCTTTGATTTGGCAATTAGAAAAAGCATTCATATTTATCAAAAGAATGATAAATAGAGTTATAATACCTTTGAAACCTGTTTTGCTATTGCTATTTTTAGAATGCTTCATTGACTTCATTTATATCGGAAAAGAAATAGAACACCTTTAAGGCTCTTTTAGAGAGAGTCTTAATGAAAAAGCGTTGCAAATATATCTAATTTAGATTAAATAAAAATAAGAGAATCGTAAACAATGATTAAAATCATTTTGGAAGATGATTTTGGTAGAAAAATGAGTAATTATTGTTTAACTTCGTAGGAAGGGTTTAGCGATATAGTTTTGTTAAAAACAAATTTTGATTGCTGTTTTTTATAAAAAATATTTAATTATGGCATATAGCGATTTTTCATTAGAACAATTGGAAGAAGAATTTGGTATTCGAAATCAAGTTCAGGTATTTTCCGAATTAGAAAGTGCAAAACCTGTAAAAGACGTTAGTCATTGGCTAAAAAAATCCTTATCAATAGCGAGAGAATTACCAGTAAAGAGTGAGAAAGCTCGTTCGGAATTGATTGTTACTCCGATTTTGATTGAATTGAGAGAAATGAATGATAAGTTTTTTACTTATTATTCTGGAGATAACTTGAATGCCGATATTGAGCGTGGTTTGCGTGGTGAATGTGATTTTATTATAGCCAAAGATGTAAAAACATTCAATATAAGTTTGCCAATATTCAGTGTAGTAGAAGCCAAAAGAAGCGATATTTCGATTGGTATTCCTCAATGTGCAGCGCAATTATTAGGTGCGAAAATTTTTAATAATAAGAAAGGAAAATCATTGAAAATTATTTATGGTTGTGTGACAACGGGTGATAATTGGCAATTTTTAAAATTAGAAAATGATACCATTTTCATTGATTTAAACAAGTATTATTTGGGCGATTTGGAAGAGTTGCTTGGTGTTTTTCAGGCGATTTTGAATAAGTATAAGTAAAAACTCAATCAATAACCCAATTTCGCTTTTTCAAACTAAAAGGAATTTCTGCTAAATTTACAGTATTGTCAATTAGCCTTCTACTCGGTCTTCCATTTATTGCGACGTGTACTTCTGCCGTTATTATTGGATGAACGAAGCCGTGTTTTTCTTCGTATTCTTTTTTTAAAAAATGAGCAAATTGAACGATAAAATCAGGTTGAATACTCATTTGTTTTTCTTGAAAAAGCGTTAAGTAGTCGCTATTCGTAATTTCTGATTTTCGATTAGTTGCACCATCTTTTATTTTAAAAAGGGCGTTTCCTGTCTTTTCAAGCACCATTACACGCCAAGAAAGACGATAACCTTCCTCCGTCCAAAGTACATTTCCTTTATATAAAAGATGATGAAAAGGCAATAAAATTTGAATTGATATATATAGAACAAGCCCAATTTTTAATAGCCTTTTTGAGTCAGTAATTTGCCGTCTATCGTCAAGCGAAGCGTTCGTCCGCCGTCCACCGTCCACCATCCATCGCTTCCAAAATCGCTCATGAGCATCCCCCGAAAAGAAAATCAAAGTACTGGTCATCATAATCACAGGAAACAAACCGATGTTGAAAAGTAGCTTTGTCAATACATGAAAAATGACGACTGCGACATAAGCGAATTTACGAGTTGGGCGATACATCAAGAAGTAAGCAATGGTTAAATCATAGAATGCACCAAACCAACAAAAGGCATAAGCAACCCATTCAAACTGAAAAAAGTAACCCAAAATCGGTGTGTTTGCGCGTTCGGGTAACCAAATAGCCAATGGCATTGCCCTAAAAAGCCAATCATAATTAATCTTTGCAATTCCTGCAAAGGTGTAAACAATGGTTAGTTGAAAAATCAAAATATTGATTGTCCAAGCTGGAACTTGACTGGCTCGAATCCGTGGAAAAATCAAAGTGTCAATCGAGAAAGCGCGATGAGCAGGAATGAAAATCAACAAAAATGCCAGTAGAGCAACTAAATAATAATGATTCAAATAATTGGTCGCGTCGATAAGCTCCGAATAGCTAAAAGTCAAAAAGAAAATAATGGTAGCTATTCGATAGAATAAACCTATCATAATACAAAAGGCACTGACCGCAATTAGAACAAATAAAGTGTAAATACCGAACTCACTCAAGGGCGCAACCCATTCAAAACCATAGTATTTAAAAAAGAAATTGGGTGCTAAATACAATCGCTCTATCCAACCATAATACATGAAACGCAATGCACCAAAGAGCATTAATCCACCAAATAATATCCGAAAAGTGATAAGCGGGGCAATAGATTTTGTTTCGCGCAGAGACGCAAAGGCGCAGAGTTTTTCTTTTGTAGCGTTTATTTCTCGCAGAGACCCAGAGAAGCAGAGTTTAGAGAGAAAAGTTTTGCATTTTTTCACAAAAAACAAAAGAACTCTTTTAACTCTGCTTCTCTGCAACTCTGCGAGAAATTGCCATAACAAAAGGACAAAAACTCTGCCTCTCTGCATCTCTGTGTGAAATAATTTTTTAATCACTATCGCTCGGGTTATCAATGTAAGTAATCGAAATACACATCACAGAAGGCATATCCGTTTTGATATTAACTAATTGCTTAGATAACTCATTATAAGCAGTTTCGACCAAAATTGTATTGTTGTCTACTTCGTCAGATAAGCGACCAGAAAGTGCATCTAATTCATCTTTAGCAGATAAAAACTGTTCTAAAATGACTTGACTAAGCGATTGACCATTTTTTTGAGTACCAATAGTAGTTAGATAATCATCCAAACCTAAACCCGATTCGCCTTGATACATTTGGATAGTTGCTTGTAAAGCTTCCTTAGCTAATACAATAGAATAACCACTATAATAAGCCTCCGTTTTGGTTGGATTAATAGAACCTAAAGTCAAAATACCAGATGGAATACCGATTTTATCTCGCTTAATTAACTCGTAATTTTCATTAAAATTATTAACTAATAAGCTCAAAGAAGTACCTGCGGCTGTTCCTGTATTGGTGTTAAAAGTGGCGGCATAATCACCCGAAGTCCAACCATCATAAGTATGATTGACGCGCGTTTGAATGTCTTTTACAACATCTAAAATATACTTTTTGTATTCAGTAGTTTGGTTATTGGTAGTAAAACGCTCCAAAATATCTATTTTGCTATCATAAGTATTGAATAACAAATAATCTAATGCGGGAAGTCCTTTGTCATAAGCATCAGGGCTATCAAAGGTATATCCACCATCATTGATATTACTTAAAACAATAGCTGTATCGACAGGGAAATTATTGACACTATTCCTTAAAAATACTTCCTCTGCTGGACCAAAATCATATTGAGCAGCATCTTGCCACATACTATAAGTATTAAAAAAGGCATACTGTAATTCCGTTAGAGTTAAGTCAGTTGGAGTATTATTGAATGCTTCTGTTTTGGTAACTAATCGGTCAACTTCGGACTTGAGACGAGTATAAGCAGGAATTATTAATCCATTAGTATAATTCTGAAACATAGCAGATTGGTCAAAATCTACGTCGCAAGGATTTTCATCTGTACCTGGATCACAAGCTGTCCAAACCAAAAGAGAGATAATTAAAAGAGTCGCAAATGTTTTTTTCATGATTAAGTTTTTTTTCTATGAATTATTGCTGATTGATTGATTAGTGATTGGATATTTGTTGGCGACAAACCAACGCCCAATCACTAATCACCGATTAACCAATCACTAAAGTACGTCTGCTACTGTTGTATCCCAATTCATATAGCCAGCTAATAAATCTTTAGCTGCTTGAATATCAGAATCAGTTGTATTATAAAAGTTCATCTCAGTAACGTCTGAACTGCCACCTAGTTTAACCAAAATCTCATTTACTTGAGAATTAGTTAAAGATTTTTGAGGGTTGAACTGCAAAGAGTAAGTAAAAGCAACAGCCTCTGATAAAGCATGAGCGCGTAATGCAAAATCATTTGCATTTTCTAATGCACCATTATAATAATGAATAGAAGCACCAGCAACTATCAATTCCCAAGCTGCTCTCGCTTCCATAATTGCTTCGTCACGAGTATCTAAATCTTTGTTTGTAATAGCTGCACGACCTTTCAATAAGGCATCCATTAAATGTTGATTGGTATTTAAAGTCGCATTGACAGTATTAGAATATTTCGCCCAAAATGCCAAACCATCTGTACTGACAGGAAACTCTTTTGGTGCGCCTAAGTAACCAAAAGCTTCGTCCCAATGATGCTCCATTTCTGTTCCTTCACCTGCTGTAATGGTTTCATTATCAACATTCATTTTATCTAAACCAAAATAAACATCAGTTGCTTGATAATAGAAACATGCACCCATTAGTCCTTTTTCAATGATTTGAGTGTATTCTACTCCTTTATCATTTAATAGGTAGCTTTTAGTTAAATCCAAACTTACTGCTACACCAGCTTGATTGACAGCCGCCGCTAGAGTTGATTGACTTGCTTCTGCCATTTTTTCCATATAAGTTTCAAAATTAGCTTGTGCTGCCTCTAAAGTTTTGCTTTTTAGTTGTTTGGAGTCATCATAAGTGCCAGTAAATCCTGCATTCGCAGTATTGGCATACATCGCTTTTAGCTTATCTGCATCCAAAGATGTTCCAGAAGTATTTGCTGTTTTCATGTAAGTTGTCATCTCCGTAAGCATTGCTAAACGCTGAGTTTGACCTGAATAACTAACATTTTCAAATTCGCTATAAGTAGTTGGAATATCATAATCATTTGTTTCGTCGGTCGGGTCACAGGATGTCATTAGTAATAAAACTGTCATTAATAATAAACTTGCATTGAATAAACTTTTCATTTTGTCCAATAATTCCAGCCAACGAGGGCACTTAAGAGAAGGAGATAGAGTGTGTCTGGCGTGCAGGATAGAGGAAAGAGAAGGGGAATCACAGATAAAGGCACAATGCTGTGGAATTAGCATCAGATTAGAGGTTTCTTTAAAGTCACTGGTAAAACAGACACACACACTTCTTCTAGGAACATGGGAAAAAACAAAGACTTGGAACCGAATGGACTCGATACGGCAGCCAAGTCAAACAATGTCTGGGTCGGTTTGGGACACTGTTTCAGAAAGTAAGGTTAAGACCTAAGTATGTGATACACACCTCCACGTTGATCTAATAAATTAGTTCCCAATGTTACTGTTTCACTGTGAAGCCGAGGAATATTATGAGACTTAAAAATGTTTAGAATATGATCCA
>CAKZLT010000718.1 GCA_937127195.1 uncultured Saprospiraceae bacterium | reverse complement strand
TCTAGAAACGTCTGCATTAACGTACGTGTCCTCTAAAGACGTAATAGTTTAAAATAAATTGGTCGAACCATGATATCGTGGTGTCATGGTGTAATAAAAAACAGTAAGGTATATTATATAATACAATATGGTACGATACGCTACTTTAATGTATGATACGTTAAAGTAAGAATTTATATTTTCAATAAAACTAACAAGAACCAGAATATGCCACTTTGTAGTTTCATGTTTAATAAAGTGAAAAAAGTTTCCTGGAACAATCTGCAAATTCTTGAGATAATTCTCACTTTGCTTGCTCAATTCTTTCTGGATTATTGAGGTGATTGATACTCTCACTCAGAGCTGTTTTTTTAGTATCATCTAAATCTAAACCATCAATTTTGCTTATATAATTATCTGAATTAATATGATATGTCTTCGAAAACATCTTAAATTTAAATGTAGAAATTAAATTTTAGTTTATCACTTGTAGCTCGATTAGTTTCTCGTTGTAAGACTATGGTGCAAAATATAATATTTTAGGTATTGGAGTAACGAATGACGGTTTAGTGCGTGAAATATTATTTTAAAATAATTCTTAATGTAGCGTATTTTTAGCTTCCCCAAAGAGTCTTTTTACTCTAGGTTTCAAATTACTTGTCACTACTCAGCAAGCTAAATGGTTATGATTTATAAAGTACTAATTACCCTAATTTTCACTAATCATTAATGCAAATTCGTTTAATTTTTTAAAAAAAATAAGACTTACATCTTATCTTGATTAAGCGCAGCTTTATACGTTTCTAAGCATCTCTCACGGGCGGCTTTATGGTCAACCATCGGTTGAGGGTACTTAAAAGTTCCAAATTCTGGCACCCATTTCTTGACATATTTAAGTTCTTTATCAAATTTTTTAAGCTGTGAAGTTGGGTTGAAAATTCGGAAATAAGGCGCGGCATCTGTTCCGCTTCCCGAAGCCCATTGCCAGCCTCCGTTATTACTAGCCAAGTCAAAATCTAATAATTTTTGAGCAAAATATGCTTCTCCCCAACGCCAATCTAAAAGCAAGTGTTTAGTCAAAAAACTCGCCACCACCATTCTTACTCGATTGTGCATGTGTCCCGTCGTGTTCAGTTCGCGCATTCCTGCATCAACGAGCGGATAACCTGTTTTTCCTGCCTTCCATTTTTCAAAATCATCCTCGCTACTACGCCACGGAATACGGTCATACTTCGCTCTAAATGCATTTTCAACCACATGAGGATATTCGTTTAGGATTTGAGCATAAAAATCTCGCCATATCAATTCACTTAAATAAGTTTCGTTGAGTTTGGATGCTAGACGGGCTTTTTCACGAATAGAAATTGTACCAAAACGAAAATGAATTCCAAGTCGTGTTGTTCCTTCTATGGCTGGAAAATCTCGATTTTTGTCATATTGTTTGACGATTTTTCGGGCAACTGTTTTGGGTGGAATGGAAATATTAGAAGGCTCAAAGCCCATTTCTTCCAAGGTGATAGTTGAAATAGTTTCTTTTTTTAAAAAATTAGAAAAATACTTTTCGGTTGGATAAGATTGAAAGAAGTAAGAAATCGTACCATCGTCGGTTTCTACTAGGTGAGTTTGTAATTTGGCGCGCCATTTTTTAGCATAAGGAGAGAAAACGGTATAAGTACCGCCATCATTTTTGGTAACCTCATGACTTTCAAATATAATTTGGTCTTTGAAAGTGTGAAAACCTATATTTTTAGTAGCTAAAATCGATTGAACTTCCTCGTCACGTTTTTTACCATAAGGTTCATAATCATGATTAGTATAGACATTTTCAATCTTATGTTCTTTTACTAATTCCTTCCAAATTTCTGTTGGATTTCCATATTTTACCAAAATCGTACTTCCAAAAGCTTTTAGCTGCGATTGTAATTCAAGAATAATTGTGTGAATAAAATGAACTCGAGCATCACATCGCTCTTCTAATTTATCTAAGATATTTTTATCAAAAATAAATAGCGGCAGCACAGGTTCATCACCTCTTAGTGCATGATATAGACCTGCGTTGTCCTCTAATCTCAAATCGCGTCGAAACCAAAAAATGTTCATATTTTTCCTTTTGGTCGTTGTAACACATCCCCAAAAGAATTGTTTCTGATTTTTCCTCTTTTTAATTCCTCTTATCCCTAATTCTAATCATTATATCGCAATTCTCCTTTTCCAAGTTTCATCACAAACATAGCGGGCTGACTCGTCAAAACGTCGTGCATTTCTTTTGTGAGCATTTCCATTATTTTAAAATAATCACCAAAAATCTGCGTACTCACACCATTCGTTTCTACTACAATATCTTCATAAGCATTGATTTTATTTAAAAAGTCAATGACTCGATTTTCGTAATCTTGATGTAAAGGATATAAACTTATTTCTACTGTTGTTTGCATTTTTTATTTTTTTTAAAATCTTAACCAGCTAGGAGTATAATACAATCCAATTCCAATAGATGGACCCCAATTTACAACCTGTTGATTCTTTAAGTTAATTCCGTACTGTATTCCAACACCAATGCCCCAGTTCTTAGGTTTTTGTAGAGATGGATTTAGTTTGTCATTAACTAAATTAATATTTTTAATTTGAGTAAATTCAATTCCAGGATATGGGGTTGAAATTCTCAATTCTTGTCTACCGTTGTTTTCAAAAATACCTGCAGTTAAACTAATTCCTTGTTTAAAGTTAAACTGTGAGTTTTGAATTGTAAATAAACTATCTTGTTTAAATAACTGTATTTGAGCATTAAACCTTCTCCAGTTATATTTATCCCACTCTTGATTGTCACTAAACTCAAGATTAATACTATCATCAGTTTGATAAGTTATTTCAGATTTTGCGTTTATAATAGAATCTTTTACTTCTAGTTCTGCTGCTATTATAGAATTAATTGATTTTAATTCAGTATTAGAGTTTAACAATTCTGAATATGTATTTAATAATTCTTTATTTTTTGAGTTTAATGTGTTAATTTCAAATTGATATGAACTTATTGTACTTACTAATTGATTATTTTTATTTTTTTCAACTCT
>CAKZLT010000717.1 GCA_937127195.1 uncultured Saprospiraceae bacterium | reverse complement strand
AATTCGGTGTCCTAAGGGTGTTGCCACGTATCCCGCACCGATTATGGATATTTTTATTTTTTTCAAAAAAAATGCATTTTAAATTCAAAAACGCCTTTGAATTACTCCAAAGGCGTTTTTTCTAAAATAAATTATCCATGTAATGACGCTTGACGTTGAAGTAAAAGCGCTTCTTCTTCTTCCCTATCAGGGTCTGGCACACAACAATCCACTGGACAAACTGCCGCACATTGAGGCTCTTCATGGAATCCCATGCATTCTGTACATTTATCTGGTACTATATAATAGACATCATCATCAATTGGCTCATGTACCTCATTAGCGTCCACTTTTCTTCCATCAATTAACGTTGCCATTCCTGTCAAGTTTGTACCTTCCGAAAAACGCCATTCTACGCCACCTTCATAAATGGCATTGTTTGGACATTCTGGCTCACAAGCTCCACAGTTGATACATTCCTCAGTTATAATAATAGCCATATCTTCCTATATTAATATTTTATTTTTTCAAAAAAAGCACTTTTTTAATAGTAAGATTCTTTTCAAAAAAACGATTCCTTATAATTTCAATTCTATAACGCAAAATTAAATAAAAAAGATTTCATTGTTTGTTATTCGAGCGTAATCTTTCAATTTTTTTTGAAATTAAATGATATAAGAACCAAAGTATTCTATAAAAAACAAAAAAGTGATTGCAGCATAGTCACAATCACTTTTCATAAAAGCTAATTTTCAATTAAAAAAACTATTTATCAACTTCAATAATCATTGCAACAGCTTTTTCACCAGTAATACTACCTTTAAAAGAAATGGCTTTATCTGCGGTAAAACGAACATTTTCATCTAAAACATTCGCCAAAACTTCGTTTACTTTATCTACGAAGTCTGTTTGACGGCTTTTATTGATGTATTCTTTGATTTGATTGTAATCAATATCTTGCTTCGTAATCACTACTGCAATTCTATCGCGACTACCTACTTCATCCAGTTTCATAGAGTAATCCTTCGGGAATAAACGTGTTCCTGTGATACCACAATAAGGAGAATGCTTGTCCGTATAAGGGAAAAGAACGTTACTTTCTCCGCTTGCTTCCTCATTGAAAATGTAAATATTACATTCCATGTTATTGGTAACCAATACTTTGAATCGGTCTCCTGCCGTTAATGGATTTGTCGTTCTGAAAACGTTACTCTCTCCAGTCACTTTTCTCAAAGGAATCAACTGCTCAGTTGCGTTATTGACCAAACCAAAAGCTACTTTAAAGTTTTCTGGTTTTACTTGCTCTTTTGCACTTCCCATCGGGTAAAGCCCATAAGCTTCGCGCACAAACTCCTGAAAATCCTTGTATTTGACCCAGCAATAACCACGGTCACCCCAGCTTTCGCCCCAGCTATTCATAATTTCAAACGAACCACCAGCTTTATTATCATCATATCCAATCACACACATAGCGTGACCACCAAAACCTCTTTTACCATAATCGCTTCTGGTAGGATTCCAAACGTCTTTACCACGCATGGCATTCATAAATGATCCTCCAACCATCATTCCGATAACTACAGGCGCGCCTTGTGCCAAGTTCTCCTTGACCGCTTCCATGTTCACTTTGTATTTATCATGGTCTAATGATAAACGATTATATCCTTTGGTACGAAATGTTTGTGCATTTCCTTTTTCAGTTCTGTCTGGCGTTGCATTACAAGAGTTTTCATTATAAGGAAAACTACTCTTTGGCAAACTACCAACTTGCTCCATATTCTTCATTGCCTCGAAGATATAAGCACCTTGACAGCCTTCCAATGCAATCTGATTATATAAAAATGACGGACTAAACGCCACATCATCAGGTCTTTTTCCTGTTGCTCTTGCGTGCAAAATAGTACGCGCCGCGTAAGCACTCGACCATCCAACACATGAACCTTGACGACCTTGATTCAAGCGTCGAGGTGCGTATTCTCTCAAAGATGTCTTGTTTGGAAGTGAATTTCCGTAACCTGCAACTAATGGTTCATATACTTGTGCTTTGTCATAAACAGCATCATCCAGTAAACCACCCGCGCTGTATTCTCCACCTTCTAGCAAATTATCTAAACTCTTTCGTGAGTTCCCTTCTGGATTTTCGATTAAACTCTCTGCTGAATTATTACCTTCTAACAGCCCAAACATACTTCCATCTGTGAAGAAATACAAACCAGCAACTATTGCTAGAATGATAAGGGTCATTTTAGGTTTTTTGAAAAAGAAAAACAAGACGATTGGAATGAACTTAGTCAAGCCTCCAAGACCACCTCCGCCTCCGCCGCCTTCTCTGCGACGATTATTGTTAGAATTATCTCCACCGTTGGAATCCTTGTCCATGTGTATTGCCATGAGTGTTATGATTTTAGTTAAGGAATATAAAAGTATAAATATCTAATATTTTACTATTTATCCTTAGATTTTAAGACATATTATTATAATAGCTAAATTAACAAAAAGTGGCAAGGTAGAAAGGCGTTCCTTCTTTTTTTTAAAAAAAACAAAAAAAATAGACATTATATCGCACGAAGCGCATAATGCCTAACTCATAAAAAATTAACTTCTCAATTAATTCTATAAAACTCAATTACTCAGAATTGAAGAAAAATGAATAACTAGCTCCATTATTACTCGGTCAAACCTCATGGTTATAATTCTTTATTCCTTTTTCTTCATCTTGTGTCTCTTTTTTCCTCTTCTCTCTTTAACAGAAAATAATTTAGTTAGTTCTTTTGTTAATTTTTTAAAATTATCTTTCTGGTCATCTTTACAAAGTTTTTCTAAATCATTAAAGTGACGATAATGCATTTTTTCTACTATCGTTTTTTCTTTTGATAGTAATGCCAAAAGCGAATCTGTATCCACTTGATTATCAATCAAACCTTTATATAATTCCTGTTTCAGTGCAACAATTTTTTCATCTTGAGCTGTGATATTCCCTTCATGGATTTTAATCATTTCTTCATACTCCTTCACTTGTTTACTATCTAATTCTAATAATTGAATGATTTTGTGTTTTGGCCCATGTCTGGGAGAAGGTCTTCGACCTACCAGAAAAAATATCAATCCAATATTTAATAAAAAAAGAAAAGCAACTGCTCTTATTAGTATTTTCACTCTATTCATAGTACAATTGATTAGATGATTCCAAGCCTACGGCTTCTAATAAACTAGTACTTTCTGTCTGTGCTACTGAATTTTCATTTGAGTTGACGAAAAATGAAATATTAACCACTAACAAAATTGAACAAGCTAAAGTCAATCCCCAAGCCCATTGCCTGGGCATTTCTAGGGATTCTTCTTTTTCTATCTGTGCTTCAATTCGTGTAAAAACGAATGAAGGCACTTCTATCGGCCTTATTTCTCTTAATTCTTCTAAATTATAATTACTTCTCATTTAATATAAAATTTTCTTCTCATTTAAAATATAACTCTCATTTATTCCTTCTCCAAAATCAATTGATTAATTTGATTTTTAGCTTTTTTCTAGCCCTTGAAAGCAATGCTTCTACTGCCTTGACTGAGGTTTCGAGTACTTCTGCAATTTCCTTTTGAGACAAACCATCTATCGTTTTTAACAGGATAGCTGTCTTTTGATTATTTGGTAATTTATTAATCTCTTTCATTATGTATTCAACAGCTTCCTTGTTTTCTAACAAAATACCAGGATGCCGAACTTCCGAAATATTAAATACATCACTATCTCGTGACGTTAATAATGGTATATGAAATCCAAATCTTTTCTTGCGCTGTTTGTACCTCAAATAGTTAATTGACTCGTTGATTGTAACTCTATAAATCCATGTCTTTAGTGATGCATTTCCTTTAAATTTTCCTGCATTTTTGTAAACATTTACAAAAACATCCTGTAAAATTTCTTCTGCATCTTGCTCATTTTGAACATAGTTCATCGCCGTATTATATACGATACTGCTATGCGTATTGTATAATAATTCGAGTTCTGTTTTATCACCTTTAGCGATTCGTTGAATTCGTTCTAAGTCGTTAACCATTAATTATTAGTTTCCATCAGTCGTTCTATGCTACTATATCATTAGACGTTTGAATGTATAGAATCCCTCGTTTTTTTATTTTTTTTTAAAAAAATCAGGAAAAAACATCCATGAATCCCATATAAAAGGTGTGCATTTAACCATCAATGGCCTGAAATAACCTCTAAAAAACTTTAGATTCATTTCAAGCCATTGATGATTAAGAATTGAGTATTTATAATTTTTCGCACCAAACAGAATAGATATTCTGAGCACCATATTGAGAAGGCACTTCTTTTATTTTTTTAGGAAAAGATAAACCTACTTTTGAGCTTATTTTACAAAAGGCTTCAAAAGTAATAGGAAAAGGAATCCATGGAGGTTGAGGTTTCGATAATTCGTATTCAACTAAAATAAATCGCCCTCTTTTTTTGAGATGTTTCAAGATATTTTGAAGAATTTCGATAGGTTCATTCGTATAATGCAACGCATTTGCCATAATGATTCCATCAAACATAGGTAAGTTCATTGGGCGAGTAAAATTAGCATCTTCTATCACTAATTTAGGTTGCTCCATTTGTGGTAATCTCCAAAGCGCGTGCGGGCTTTTATCAACTGCATAAACGCTACCTTCATCCAATAAATCTCGTAATACTTCCGTAAAAACGCCCGTTCCTGCTCCAATGTCTGCCCACATTCCTTCCTTCTGATGTAAGCCTTTTTCTATAAGTGATTTTGCTGTTTGATGATGCATATTTTCTGTAAAATTATTCTTAGTAGTCAGTCAAGTTAATCGTGTCGGTACTTTTTGATAAAATATTTCCGTTCAGAGTTAAGCGTAGCGTCTCTGAAATGTAAGCCATTTATCACGCCTGTCTGCCGCGACAAGGCAGGTCTTAAACGTGTTTAAACGACACGTCTAAGACGTGGCAAATATAGCATTTCAGAGACGCTACGCTTAACTCTGAAACGAGCGTTTACTTTTTAGACACTGCTGAATAGTTACCTTTTTTTACTAAAAAAACAACAAAACCCTTACTAAATAATTAGTAAGGGTTTTGTTAAATAAGTATATGAGCAGATGTAAGACGATTTAAAATACGAAATTACTTTTACTCATCTACTTAATATTGCTTCTTATTTTCTACGAGAACGACCATCGTTTCTTCGAGAATTATTACTTCTGGTATTTGTGTTTGTTCTGGTATTACTTCTTCTATCGTTACTATATCCTCCTGTACGACGAGTATCTCTTCTGCCGTTGTTATCGCTAGTACGGCGTTTTCTATAATTATAAATATTATCTAAAGTGATTTCATCTCCAAAATCTAATTCTCCATTAGATAACTCTTTCAAATCTCTCAATATATTTTCATCACTTACAACAGGTTGATTCCATGATTTATAAGCCATTTTCATATAAGCACCAATGACACCGATAAACTCTGCTTGTTTATCGTCATCTTCCATATCTATCGCCTT
>CAKZLT010000716.1 GCA_937127195.1 uncultured Saprospiraceae bacterium | reverse complement strand
CTAAGTTTGATAACGGAAGTGTATATAAGGATTTTATCAAAATTTTAAAAAAGCATCACTATAAATTTTCTGATGAAATAGTAAACTGCCCTGATTATGGAATTCCTCAATATCGGAAAAGGTTTGTTTTATTGGCTTCTAAACTAGGAGAAATCAAATTAATACCTAAGACACATACTCCTGATAATTATATAACAGTGGAGGATACAATTAAAAAATTAGAACCATTGGAACATGGTCAACAATCAAAAAAAGACCCTATTCATAGAGCCAATCGGTTATCAGATAAAAATTTAAAGCGAATAAAGCAATCAATTCCAGGTGGAACTTGGAGAGATTGGGATAAAGATTTATTGTTAGAATGTCATAAGAAGGATAGTGGAAAAACTTATGTAAGTGTTTATGGTCGAATGGAATGGCATAAACCAGCACCTACTATGACGACTCATTGTAACGGACTTGGAAATGGTAGATTTGGACACCCTCAACAAGATAGAGCAATATCTTTAAGGGAAGCTGCATTATTTCAAACATTTCCTATTGACTATCAATTTGCAGAGAAGGGAAAAACTTTTACTGTCAAAACAATTTCAACACACATAGGTAATGCCGTGCCACCTCGCTTGGGGGAAGTTATTGCAAAAAGTATAGAAGTACATTTAGAAAATTACGAATCGAAATAATATGAGTACTATCACAGAAGAAAAAAAAGCCCTAATTGAAAGTGAAATTATAAAACTTTCAAAACAGTATAATTATAATAGGCAAGATTTTCCTATTGAATTAGTAATGAGAAAATACTCTCCGAAAAAGGAAGAAGAACAAACATTATTTGTTCCCGAATACCAGAGAGCTTTAGTCTGGAAGCTTGAAATGCAATCAAAATTCATAGAATCTCTTTTCTTAGGAGTTCCGATTCCTCCTATTTTTGTTTCTGTTATTGATGCTGATGGTAGGCTAGAAATCATAGATGGTTCACAAAGAATTAGAACAATTAACAAGTTTGTATCTTCAACTCTAAAATTAAAAGGATTAGAAAATTTAGAGTCGTTGAATAATATCAAGTTTAGTGATTTATCAATATCAAGGCAGCGTAAATTTAATTTAATAAATATTAGGTTTAATGTTATTACAGAAGAAGCTGATTTGGCTGTAAGAGCAGATATTTTTGATAGACTAAATTCAACAGGTGAAAAATTAACTCCAAGTCAAATTAGAAAAGGAGCATTCACCAATAGTGAATTTTATCAATTTATCTTAGATATGTCAGAAATTCCTGAGTCTTTTAAGGTGCTTCCAAGGAAAAAATTAATAGCAGGAGAGGCCGCAGAATTAACATTAAGATTTTTTGTTTACTCAGATGTTTATAAAGAGCATAAACATGCAGTAGCAATGTTTCTTAATAGATATATTCAAAATAAGCAAGATACTTCCTTTAATAAAGAGCTATTAAAAACATCATTTTTGAATATGCTTGCTTTTATTAAGAAGTATTATCCTAGCGGCTTCAATAAAACCTTAACAAGTAAAGCAATTCCTCGCGTAAGGTTCGAAGCGATTGCTGTTGGAACTCATTTAGCTTTAGAAGAAGAACCCAATTTAGTTCCTGAATATATGGACTGGCTTAATTCAAAAGAGTTTAAAAAAGAAACTACATCTGATGCAAGTAATAACCAAGGTAAGCTTGCACGTCGGATAGAATTTGTAAGAGATTGCTTATTAAATAAAATTAAAAAAAATGACTTAAATTACTAACCCATGATTAACGCAATAAACGATTTTGAAAGAACCAAATTAGAAATTAATAAATATTTTGATTTTTTAGAAAAGGTTAATGATTTAAGTATTGGAATCCCTCATATTCATTATCCAATTAATACTTCAATCCCAAGTTATAGAATTGATGAAGATGTTTCTAAAATTTTAAAGGCAAATGCCTTTTTAATGCTTTACAACTTAGTAGAGGCAACAATCAAAAATGGAATATGGGAGTTATTAACGAAGATTGAAGAAGAAAGAATACCTTACAAGGATTTAAAAGAGGAATTAAAGAATATTTGGCTAGATAGAAAATTACAAATTGAGTTTAAAACAAAAGACGAAACTATAGTAAAGCAGTTATATAAAGTTGTTGAAAATGTTTTAGATGGAGACTTAACTTTCTTTAGAAGTAAACGACAAATTAAGTTTGAAAGCGGTAATTTGAATATTGAAACGATAAAAAAGACTTCAAAAAAATATGGCTTTAATCCGATTAGTATAGTCCATGAAAACGAGACAAAAGCGTTTAAAGATATAAAATCAGAGCGAAATAATTTAGCTCATGGAGATAAAACGTTTTCTGATTGTGGTAATAATTATTCATTTCCCGAGTTAAAAAGCTATAAAGATGATGTATTCGAGTATTTGGAAAAAGTATTAAAAAGTATAGAAAATTTCATAAGTAGTAAAGGTTACATAATATAAATTTTCACAAAAAAAACGCCAAACTCCCCGAAAGGAATTTGACATTTTTAATAAAAAATACTAAGCATAATCTTCCATTGGAGGACAAGTACAAACTAAGTTTCTATCACCAGCCG
>CAKZLT010000715.1 GCA_937127195.1 uncultured Saprospiraceae bacterium | reverse complement strand
GGATGTTAGAGAATGGTGAAGAAATGGTTTTAATGAACTAAAAAAACTCCCAAAGAATTTAAAATTTTGTTTTGTTTGTTTAAAGAGAGATAACTGAAAAGTTATCTCTCTTTTTTTGTAAATAGATTATGCCTCTAACCAAAGTCACCCAAAATAGTAAGTAAATGAGCAAAAATTACGTATTTACCTCTACTCTCTTAAAGATGCCGATATGACTAATTGGGTTAACTACTTAGGTTATTATTGCTGCTTGTCAGAAAAATTGAAAGGGAAACTTATAAAATAATCAGGCAAAAAAATAATTACTTATTTTTTTTATAGAAACATTGTTATTAAAATTAACCTGATTATTAAGGAAATGAATTGAATTATATTGAAGGAGTTGAATAAATAAGAAGTTGCTGAATTATTTTATTAATCTCTACAAAAGAAGCTTTTAAGTTTAAATAGGGGTTGTTTTTACTTTTTTTTTAAAAAAATCAACTTTTTTCATCAAAAAAAAGATATATAATTATACATAAATAGTAACAAAAATCGAGCCTAAAGTAGTAAAATAATACATTGTGTTTGTTTTTACAATTATGTTATGTCACAAATATAGAAATACGCATAAGAAATAAAAGAGTAAATGCTGCTTCTTTGAAGTGTCGAAAGGAAATAGCGACAAACAAATAAACAAACAAAATAAAATAAACATGAAAAATTTACTTTTACTAACAATCGCAATTTTTGCTTTCTCTTTTTCTGCTAGTGCTGACGCTAAGAAAGTTTATGAAGGTTATGTTATCACTACTAACGGTGAAACTTTAGAAGGAAATATTGAAATGTTATCACCTTCTTTAAATGAAGTAAAAGTAAAATTCACATCTAACGCTGGAAAAAAATCTACTTTCAAAGCAAAAGAAGTTAAAGAATATGGTTTTGAAGTTGAACAGTGGAATCACAAAACTCGTCAACACTTCACATCTAAAATCACTTATGTTAAAAAAACAGTTGAGCGTTCTCCTATCGCTTTTGGACCAAAAGAAGTATTAATCGAGCGTCAAGTAACTGGTACAGTTAACATGTACAATCACTTCGTAGAAATGAATTCTAATGTAGAAACTCCATTTGAGCATATCATTTATGTTGAAAAAACAGCAAACGAATTAGTTGTTCTTACTAAGAAAAACTACAGAACAGTATTAAAAGAAATGGTTGCTGAATATCCTGAGTTACAAGCGAAAGTAGGAAGTAGAGGAAATGGTTTCAAGCATGTTGCTCAAATCATCGAAACTTTCAATAACTGGATGTTAGAGAATGGTGAAGAAATGGTTTTAATGAACTAAAAAAACTCCCAAAGAATTTAAAATTTTGTTTTGTTTATTTAAAGAGAGATAACTGAAAAGTTATCTCTCTTTTTTTTATAAAAAAAAACTTAATCATTACTCTAACAAAAACGCCAAATCCTTCTTCGAGAATTGAATTTTATCATTACTCTCAATAATATCTTCGGCAAGTTGTCGCTTGCGTTCTTGGAGTTTGAGGATTTTTTCTTCGATAGTATCTTTAGTGATAAATTTAATAGCAATCACATTTTTGGTTTGTCCAATTCGATGCGCTCGCGCTATGGCTTGCCTTTCGGCAGAAGGATTCCACCACGGGTCAGTGATAAACACATAATCGGCTGCCGTCAAATTCAAGCCTGTTCCACCAGCTTTCAAAGAAATTAAAAAAGCTTTTATGGCTTCGTCACTCTGAAAATCTTTGATGGATTGCTGGCGTTGCTTGCTGGTGTTCTTTCCTGTTAGCCAACTATATTGCCAGTTTTCTTTATGAAAATGCTGTTTAAATAACTCCAGATGTGTAACAAATTGAGAGAAAATCAACGTCTTGTGTCCGCCTTTCTGAATGGTTTCTAAGTGATGAATAATATCATTGAACTTACCCGATTTGTAATTATATTCTTCTGATGCGAGCAAAGGATGATTGGCAATTTGGCGCAATTTCATCAAGGTATTCAAAACGATGTTGCTAAATTTTAAGCCTTTTCCATAATTATCCAAAATATGATTTCGAGCAGCAGATTTTTCTCTTTCGTAGAGTTTGCGCTGTTGGTCAGACATTTCAGAATAAAAAACCTGCTCAGTCAAACTTGGTAAATCTTTAGCAACCGACTCTTTAGTTCGACGCAGCATATAAGGAGCAATCAACGATTTTAAGCGTTCTTTTTGGGCTTCGTCTTGCTTCCTTTCGATAGGCGCAATAAAGGCTTTTTTAAAAAAAGTAAAACCGCCTAATAACTCTGGATTGATAAATTGCATCTGTGACCAAAGGTCAGAAAGAGAGTTTTCGATTGGCGTACCACTCAACGAAATTTTGTGATTCGCTTGTAAGCGATTGATGGCTTTGAATATCTTAGAATCCTTGTTCTTGATTTGTTGACTTTCGTCAAGTACAATGTATTCAAAGACCAAATCTTGCAAAAGGTCAATATCTCGCAAGGCTGTATGATAAGTCGTAAGCATTACATCGAAACCATATAATAAAGCCGCTTTTTTATTTCGTTTTGCTCCAATATGCTTATAAATGGTCAACTGCGGTGCAAATTTTCGGATTTCTTCTTCCCAATTAAAAACCAATGACGCAGGCAAAATCACCATAGCATTCAATGGACTAAAATCATCAAGTGCAGCTTGATGCGCGCCAAACATATTCAGTTGTTTGCCAGTATTGGTAGATTCTCTTTTCTCCGTTTTTTGTTCTTTGGCATAAAGCAACATTGCAATAGTTTGCAAAGTCTTACCAAGTCCCATATCATCTGCAAGGCAGGCACCTAGTTGATTATGATACAAATGAATGAGCCATTTTATACCTTCTTTCTGATAAGGTCGAAGCGTTGCTTTGAGTGTTTTTGGTGGTGAATAATCAATGATAGAAAAATCTTGTTGAAGCGTCTCTTGTAGTTCTTCCTCAGCTTTATCAAATTTGAGTTTTTTTAGAATTGGAAACTGACTTTTGTTGAGTTGAAGCCCATTTTTACGAACTTTTGCTAATTGAAATAACGCTTGATAACGTTCCATCCATTCTTCTGGTATCAAGAAAAAAGAGCCATTTGGCAATGGGTATAGTCGAATATATTGACGAATATATTGTGCCAATGCATAGAATGGAATCGTAAATCCTTCGATTTCAATTACGCCATGAATATCAAACCAATCATTAAACTGTTTGAGGTTAAGTTGTAGAGTAGGCGCAGAAAGTACGACTGTTTTTTCTTCAAAATCTACTTTTTCAACCTCAAAACCTCTCTCTTTTAATTGCTCCGAATGTAGAATCAACCATTCCAAAAGTCCATAAGGTGTTTTGTGGTCAATACCTTCTAGCTTCAAATATTTTCCGCCTTTGGCTTCAAGCCCTAGGCTTTTGAGATAATCTAATCGTTCGGTTTCTAGCAATCGGCTTCGACGCGCTTGATGAATGGTAATTTCTTCACCTTTAAAGTCCAAACTCGTTTTGTCGCGCTGTTTGTCTTCAATGCCGAATTGCGCTTTTTCATAATCAAACTGAATCTCAAGTGCATATTCTTTAGTCATAAAATTATGGCGAAAAGAGAGAACCGTTTTTTTGAGTGTTTTATATTGAATAATATCAAAACCTTCCGCGTTGATTGTTGCTTTAGAAACAATTTTAAGTATAAATTTTTGAAAATACTCTTTAACAAAACTCTGATTGATGAATACCTCGTCTTTTTTTCGGAATGGCTTCACCATATTTCCATTAATATTCAAGACATGGAATAAGCGACGATTGATAATAATCCATGCTGGCGTGTTCGTGATGACTTGAATCTCTCGGTTGCTTAACTTCCAAGTAAATTCACCATTCGATAAGCGCATTTGGTAAGAAATTCCATCCGATTTTTTAACAAAATTCAAATCGGGAAACAACGGACGACGACTCAATCCAATACTTATGTCCTTAATCCAATCTTTTCGACGCGCATCCATGCAGAGATGAAGCCCGTTTCTGTTGATACCGTCTAGTAAGGTAGAAAGCCTTTGACCAATATATTGGATAATGTTTGCTTTGACAGCTTTGTTTTCGATGAGTTGAACAATCGTTTTTTTGCGGCGATTATTGAGGTTGTATTTCTTTTCGATGGGCGTAATCTGAAGGCTATCGACAATTTCGAGCAAACGCCTGTGAATAGGCGCGAAATCGTCACCGTAATTCTCTAGTGTATCCGCAGAAACTTTGCGCTGAATGTAAGTCAATTTCCCTTCTTCGTTTCTGGTCGTGACAAAAGCCGATGGCAAAAAAGCAAAATTGGAGTAATATTCTAAATTATAGATAATTTCGTATTGATTGTTCATTGTTTTTTCCACGGGCAGTTGATTATTCTTTTCTTTTTTATAAAAATGCTTTTCGTCAAAAAAGGTAAGTTGTAAATTTAAGAAATAATTGAAAGGCAAAATAACAATTGAAGTTGTAACTACAAAACTGTATTTTAGATAAATGAATTTAAAATATCCTGATTGTAACAGATTGCAGTGATAGTTAATCTCATTAAAAATACTTGGTGACGCACTTTACTACTAAATGTAAATAAATTTAATATGATTTTTATGCTCTAAGAAAAGGTTTGATTTCCATTTTTCTATAATTACTCTTTTTAGTAAATTTACTAATTCTTCGACTGAGCTTATTTGTTCTTTTAGAATAGATAATCCGCTTCTAAAAACAGATTTTACCCTGTAAGACTGCCCGTTAGCGTATTTTTTCATTTTTTTTGTTCCCTTTTCGAGACCTTCGTGAATACATAAAGCATACAAAAATGTTAAAATAGCTAACATTAAGTGGATTTTGTGTTCATGTTCTAAGCTAATTTCTTTTAAATGAAAACCATTTGATTTTAAATGTTTAAAGCAGCATTCTATACTCCAACGAAAACCAAATTTTTCTTGTATTTGTTGAATATCTGCTTCTGGAACATTAGTGACTAAAAATAAAAATGGTTCTTTTTTTGCATTTCTACCCGTATTAGGAATAATAATGAGTTTAACTATATAACCACTTTCTGTAACAATTTCAGTCCATGCTTTTTGCTTACCTTGAAGTCTTTTAGCTAAAGATTTCAAGTTTACTTTTTTAGCAGATAATTTTTTTTTATGCCAAACATGAAATTGCTGATTTTCTTTTAATCGTAGCACAAAATCTAAACCTCTATGCTCCAAACCAACGAGCCATTCATCGCCTATAAATTCACGGTCGCCACTTATTTCTAATAAAGGTACTTCAAAAGACAACTCTTTCCAACCAGTTAATAATCTATCTAAAAGTTCCAAACGTTGTTTGGTGTTAGAGTTTCCTTTTCGCCCTAAATCTTTCCATACCAAGGGAATACAAATATTTTTATGAACAACTCCTATTACTAAAAGGTTAATCCGACGTTGACCAATTTGCCATGTTGTCCTATCTATAGATAGATATATTTTATCTTCTTCCTTTTTTCCCTTTTTTCCTCCAAATAAGTAAATTATTACTTTAAAGATAGAATCTAAGTATAAATCTGATAAGCCCGTGCAAAAAAAGTTGACTAACTTTTGATAACAACTTTCTATATTTTTACTCGGAATTACTTTTATCGCTTCATCTACTGTCTTATAAAGACATACTGTTTTTGATGATAAAATAGAAAAACTTAATTTGAAAAATAAATCTAATCGTTTTGGCTTTATACCTTTGAATAAACTTGAAATTTCTTGTATATTGTACTTGAGCGAATTCATGTGTATTTTTCTTTTTGAAAGATTTTTGCAAACACATGATATTCGCTTTTTTTATATTATCAAAATTTATTTTTAGTAGTGAAGTGACGCACCTAAAGGCGCTTTTATTTTATTTGTAACTTTTATACTACAAACAGTGTCGCAGCTCTGCTGCTAAAGAACATATTTATAGCAGCAGAGCTGCGACACTGTTTGTAGTAATTTTGTGATTAAAAGAGTATAAGCGCCTTTAGGTGCGTCACTGCAATTCGTTATAATCAGAAAATATCTAATTATTTTGGCTAGTACAATAGGATTCTATTCGTTGGTCAAATTGTGTAGAATAAAAAAGCCGTATCAGGATTTTAACCGATACGACTTTTCTTTTAAAAAAAATTCATTGAATCCTAACGAGCCATTTGTTCTACATAAGCTCTCAAATCTTCAATCTGTTGGTCAGATAATTTTTCCTTTGTGTATCGCGGCATATAAGCGCGTTTTCCATAATAAGGGTAAGTACCATCCCGAATCAAGAAATACGATGAATAGCGATTATTTTTAGAAAAATTCTTATCCAAATGCTTAAATGTTGCAGGATTATCATCCAAATTAAAGAAAGAATAACGCGTATCTTCATGACAATGCTTACAACTCACATCATAAACTAATTTACCATTTTTAGGATTGCCTTTCATATTATAGCCTGTTACCCTATCTTTTGGCGGCTTCAAAAATGTGGCAGGAGACGCTTTTAAATAAAAACTCTTAATAAAAGTTGCCAATTCTTTATGCTTCTTAGCATTCTTAATATCACTTTGAATACGCTTCCAGTCCGATTCTGAAAGTGATAAATCTTCCATTTTTAGACCAATAGTCCATAGGTAAGCTAAGATAGATTCCAATTCCCAATCTTCTAATTCTTTACCTTGAGCGCATTCAATAGCGCACAATTGAATTGCTTCTCGGAGGTCATTATTTGCTTTTTTGACGTTCTCGCCATATTTCAAATAATAATCGCCATCATAAAAACCTCTTCTATCCACGATACCGTACATGGTTGTACCTTGTAAGAAAGGGATTTTGTTTTCTGCCGCATACTCCAATCTTGCTTGCGGGTCAGCATAACGCAAATCTGGGTCTTCCTTCTCTACATTATGGCACGACGTACAAACGAAGTGCTTACTCTGAATACCTCTTTTTCCACCTTCTTTTTTTGCAAATCCCTTAGTGAAAAGAGCTTCGCCAATCGCTGCCGAAGCTTTATTCATTGATTTGTTCAAAACATGATTGGGATCTTCTTCTCCCAATTGTTTCAAAATTTGCTGAACAGGCGTACTTTTTTCGATAGTCATTTCGTCGGGCTGATGCCTTTCTGAAACGGTATAGCTCGCCAAAATCACAATAGTGGCGATTATACTGGTTATCCATATTATTTTTTTCATTGATTTTTCTTTTTTGAAAAGAGGCTTTTATAGCGGTTATATTTTTTTTTAAAAAAAACTACATTCAACTAAAAACAGCACTCTCTTTTTTTAACTCTACAAGACAGTTTATGATTTTTTTATTAAAAATTATAAATTAAACCATCTCGAAATCGTAAAACCTAAACCAAAATCACCCGCAAAAAAATCAGAAGTTGTATTAGGAATAAAATCATTTGCCATCATCCCGCCCGAATTGGTAAAATTTAACTGAAAGCGGTGACCTCCAGTATCAATTTCCCAACCGATACCAAACGGAATAGCTTGCGGATTACTAGTTGTAGCCGTCCATGTAAAAAATGGAATTGTACTATCAAAAACAATAGCATGATGCTTAGAAAGTCCAACTCTACCTGAAATTCCTAGACTAACTAAACCATTATCTTCATTAAATTTCACAATATTACGATGCGTATAACCTGGAGTTAATTGAAGCGAAAAACGATTACTAAATTTTCTGGCAATCATCAATTGAGCAGTGTAGCTCATTCTGTGCGAAAACTTAGAAAAATGATTCAAATCCGTTTCATTCGGAGAAGCTGTCATTGTTGACATTGATGCGATGCCATAAGCAGTCATAGTAATCGGCATACCACCCTTTTTTTGATGTAAAAAACGATATTTAGCATGAGCATTTATCAACATTTTTAGTTTTCCGCCTCCTTTGGTTCTACTGATTCCGATTGTTGTGTTATCAGTCAAGCCATAGTCAGCACCAATCAATATATCTTGTGCGGTCTCAAAACCATAAAATGTAGCCCAACCATCAGAGAAATTCCCAAAGCGGTGTCCGATTAAAATGTCTAATCGACGTTTTTTGAGTGTCTCGATAGACTGATTATTCATAACTACTGTTGACTTGAAGGTCTCATAAGCATATTCGGACTGTGCAAAAAGCCCAATAGGAAGAAGGAATACAAGTAATAATATTATTTTTTTCATAAAAAGGAATGTTAGTTCTTTTGATAAAATGCTATCAAAAACGTTAAAAGGATTTTGAATTGAATATCTTCCGTTTTTGAAGTTTTTTTAAAAATAAATACTTTTTTGCTAAATTCTAAGAAAAATAAAAATAGGTAAACCATATTTAAGTAAGTGAAGAAAAATAAATAAGTTGTATAATGGTGCAACTTATTTATTTTTCTTCACTAATTATCGAATAGTTGTCATTAGACAAATACGATACGTTATTTTTTCTTGATTTGGTTGGTAGGAAAAATAATTTCTTTTTAGAAAAAATTGATTTGAGTGAGTTCAAGCTGTTTCATTTCTATTCTTTTCTTCCTTCTGTCTATAAAATTGTCAAAACCTTCAAAAAACCATAACTTTAAGTTTATTCTAGTAACTAGAATAGTTTTGAGAGATTTGAAATGTTTTTTACAAAACATTTCACAGAACCATAAAGACAATATTCCTCATGGAAAGAATTATATACCCGCTTTTATATTTTAAAATGGCAAATGATGCCGTATTAGGCATATTAGTCGGAACGGATTACCAAGTAGTTGATAAGGATCTGAAAAGTGTCAAAGCGACGCTTTCAGAGCATTTGGCGCGTCAATATAAGAAGTTTGATGATTATCCATATATGGATGTTGGGCAAACCAAAGTTCGCACTTTCAGAATCAAAGTACGCCCAACCTATCGTGAAAAGACAGGAGCCTTTCCGATGAGTCAGTTTGTGGAAGTACCTGTATTTGCGGTTTATGGCGAAAATCCGAATAACTATTTTGAATGTTATTTGCCACTAATGAACGAGAGTTTTTATTATTATAATGCAAAAGAATTGCAAACATTGGTCAGTCATTTTGCAACAAATTACTTTAATCGACTATCTCCAGAGGATATTTATCGCTTCATGATGCTCAAAGAACCAAAGCTGGATAGCGTTGCTTTGAAGGTGAACTACAATCGCGATTTTGATTGGGAAGGCAGAGAATATGGCAGAAGTTACCCTAATTTGGAGCGATTAGCACAACAATATCCGTATAGTCGTGCTTTCAAACGACAGATGTCAGCATTTCCAGAAGCAGCATGGGAACTGGAGCATAAGGTCTCAGAAGTCATTGAAAAGGTCATTAATATTCGGTCAAATATTTTGGTTGTTGGAGCAAATAGTGTGGGAAAGAGTTCCGTTTTGCGTCAAGCCATCAAAAAAATAAGTACGCGTTCTCGCAAAGAAAAATTAGATTTCACCTTTTGGCAAGTGCGACCGCAGCGTATTACGGCTTCCGCCAAATACTTAGGCGAATGGCAAGAGTTGGTTGAAAAATTAGTTGAGGATTTGGAAGCCGCGAATGGAATTTTGTGGGTGGTGGATTTCGTGCAATTACTCAAAATTGGGGGCGAAGGGCCTGAAGATAGTGTTGCTTCTTTTATGATTTCGTTTTTGCAGCAAGGCAAATTACAACTTATGGGCGAGTTGACTCCAACAGAATTAGAAAGCATCAGAAGGCTTTTGCCTGGGTTTGTTGAAAATTTTCAGATTGTAAAAATTGACGAATTACCAGAAAATAAGATTTTTTCGATTTTGAACAAATTCGCAGATTATAGCCAACAAAATCTAAAAGTAAAGATAGAAGAACGAGCCTTACAACTGAGTTATCGCTTATTATTGCGCTATTATCCTTATGAAAGTTTTCCTGGAAAAGCTGTGAAGTTTTTGGGGCAGTGCATCAATAATGCACAAATCAAAAAGGTTGATACAATTGATAATAATTTAGTGGTTGAAAATTTTGTAGAACAAACTGGCTTGCCTGAACTCTTTTTGCGCGATGATTTGATGCTTCAACAAGAGGATTTAAAAACTTTTTTTGAGTCTCGAATTATGGGGCAACCCAAAGCCGTAAAGCAACTAACTGGTATTGTAAAAATATTCAAAGCGGGACTTAATAACCCATACAAACCTATTAGTACGATGGTTTTTGCGGGGCCAACGGGAGTCGGAAAAACGGCTTCTGCCAAAGCATTAGCGGATTATTTTTTTGGAAAAGGGCAAAAACGCTCGCCTTTGATTCGGATTGATATGAGCGAATTTCAGCATCCGAGTCAGATTGCTCGATTTATTGGTACTGGGAATCAAGTTGGTAAATTAGTGCAAGAAATTCGAGAACGTCCATTTTCTGTATTGTTATTGGATGAAGTAGAAAAGGCTGCACCAACTATTTTTGATGCACTTTTGACCGTTTTGGATGAAGGAATGATGGTTGATGCTTATGGTCGAATTACCAATTTTAGGAATACTATTATTATAATGACGACCAATTTGGGAGCATCGAACCAACAATCACTAGGTTTTAATACCAAAATTGATGAAGAATCGGCTTTTTTGGCTGCTATCGGAAACTATTTCCGTCCTGAGTTCGTCAATAGAATAGATACGATTGTTTCGTTTAATGCACTGACTCAAAAAGACATTCGAGCTATTACAATGAAAGAACTTAATGACTTGAAAAAACGAGAAGGCGTTATCAAAAAACATTTGGAGTTGAATTTTACAAAAGCTTTGATTGAACATATTTCAGTCATTGGTTTTGATGCTAGATATGGTGCGCGTCCGTTGCAACGAGCAGTAGAACAACATTTGGTTGCTCCTTTTTCAAAGTGGTTATTAAAAAATCATCATTTACAAAATAAAACGATTCAGTTAGATTATCAGAATGAGTTACTTATTCGAGTTGAATAAATATCAGAGAATCAGCTATTTAAACGCTTTTAAAGAAAAAACAAATATATATGAAAAATTTAATCGCTATTACTACACTATTATTTTTTGCTTGTTTACCTTATGCCCAAGCTCAATTTGGAATTGGTTTGACCACAGGAGGCGATTTTTATCAAAGATATGCGAATCCTGAAAATCCTGCGGATAGTGGTGCTTTGAGGTCATCGGGAAATGTATTTCTGAATAGTGCAATTGGCCCGAAAATCTGGATAGGAAAGCGACGTTTTTCGGTTTCTATCGAAGCACAGGTCGTTTATGGAGCGACATCAATTGGCATTCGAGAATACAAAGGAATGGGAACGATTGCTTTTCCGATGATGATGCATTTGAATTTTAACGGACTTTCGGGTTTTAGTAATAACAACTTTGGGACAGGATTTTCGATAGGCGGTGGCGTTCAATATTCAAAAACAGAATTATATGGAACAACTCGCGATTATGAAAATTTGGATAGAAATTTATTTCCAACCTATGTTGGTGAAGTGAAGTTGGGATTTGGCGGTAAAGGTATTATGGTTGATTTATTCCTTCGATATGGATTAGGTTTGGATAGTGACCGAAAATTAAGCGGAGCAAATTCCTTGAATATAGGTTTGTCATCTTCTTTTAATTTAACACAAATCAAAAAGAATGGTAAAAAGAAGTCTAAGAATCAATCAAAAGATGCTCAACCACAAATTCAGCAATAAGAACTAAAAATTCAGCAAAAAATGGGGTCTATATGATTTGGTCATTAGTACTTTTTTTATCGATTCTCTAAACCTTATAGGTTTTAAAAACCTATAAGGTTTGATTGAAGTGTGATATAACCTATTTTTTGAAAATATC
>CAKZLT010000714.1 GCA_937127195.1 uncultured Saprospiraceae bacterium | reverse complement strand
TTATTCGCATCCACAATTCCATTTCCACTCCAAACACCACCCGAAGGGCTAGCTGGACTTAATGAAATCTGGTTAGGTGTATTACAATAAACAACATCAGAACCAGCAGTAACCGTTGGCAACGGAACTACTGAAATTATTTTAGCATCCGAATTTTCACAACCTGTAATTGGACTTGCATAGGTATAAGTCATTGTGAATGTTCCTATTCCTGCGATTGCTGGATCAAATGTTCCTATTGCTCCATCTGTAATTCCAACACCTGTCCACGTTCCGCCTTGTGGCGTATAACCAGTTAAGTTGAATGCACCATTATCAATACAAATCGTTTGATCAACTCCTGCACTCACTACTGGTAATCCATCAACGAATATAGTTTTAGTATCTGTTTTCAAACAAGTACCTGTTCCATAAGTATAAGTCAAAACGTGTGTTCCTGTTCCTGCTTGCGATGGGTCAAATATCCCTAACGCACCATCCGTAATTCCTGTTCCTGACCATGTTCCATTTACTGGAGAGTATCCAGAAAGAACAAATATTCCATTATCAATACAAAGTGTATCTGGAGTACCTGCTTCTACTGTATCTCCAAATATTACGTTGATTTCTAAAGTGTCTCTATTAAAACAACCAATAGAATTCGTAAATGTATAAGCTACTTTGTAAGTTCCAATACCTCCAGCCGATTGTGCATTGAATACACCATTAATACCATCAATGATACCTGGTCCATTCCACAAACCTCCTGTTGGAGTGTAACCTGTTAAGGTGATATTTTGATTCGTATTACAATAAGTTACTGGACCTCCTGCATCTACTACTGGTGGCGCAATAACATTTACATCCAATTGATCAGAATTACTACATCCTGTTACCGAATTGACATAAGTATAAGTTAAAGTATAAGTTCCTGCTCCTAATGAACTTGGCGTGAATAAACCACTCGCATCTACTCCTGCTCCTGACCATGTTCCTCCTGATGGACTTGCTCCACTTAATGTAAATGCAGCATCTTGCTGACAAATGTCAACATCATTACCTGCCGTAACTGCCGGTATTGGTCCAACAAATACCGTTTTAGTATCTGTTTTTTGACAAGAACCTGTACCATAAGTATAAGTCAAGGTATGTAACCCCGTTCCTGCTTGTGATGGGTCGAATGTTCCATTTTGAGCATCTACAATTCCTGCTCCTGACCAGCTTCCGCCAAATGGACTAAATCCAGTCATATTTACTAAACCATCCGAAATACATAAAGCAATGTTTGCACCAGCCTCTACAGTATCTCCATAAATGACTTCCGCAATAGTTGTATCTGTATTTGTACAACCATTTCCATCTGTATAAGAATATACCAAAGTATAATTTCCAATTCCACCTGCAATGTTTGTATTAAATAATCCTTGTGTTGCATTTACAATACCAGCTCCTGACCATGTTCCTCCCGAAGTTGGGAAGTAACCAGTCAAGGTAATATCATCCGCATTATCACAATAAACTACTGTATCTGGTGAAGTAACTGTCGGTAATGGTGATACTGTTACTGTTTTAGTAACTGAACTATCACAACCTAATGCGGTGTAATAAACATAAGTCAATGTAAATGTTCCTATTCCTGAAACACTTGGGTCAAATGTCGCAGCATTTCCGTCTGTAATACCTGTACCTGTCCAAACACCTCCTTGCGGTGAAAATCCGTTCAATGTAAATGAACCATTATCAATACAAACGTTTTCATTTGGTCCAGGATTAATCACTGGTAATGCCCCTACTAATATAGTTTTAGTATCTGTTTTTTCACAAGAACCTGTACCATGAGTATAAGTCAAAGTATGAATACCTGCTCCTGCTACACTTGGGTCAAAAATTCCATTTACACCATCCGTAATACCTGTTCCTGTCCATGTTCCACCTACTGCTGGCAAATATCCAGACAATACCAATGGCGCATCATCAATACAAAGTGTATCATTAGCTCCTGCATCAACAACGTCTCCGAAGATTACTGTAACTGGCAAAGTATCTGTTCCTTCACAAACAGTACCGATACCATAAGTATATACAACATAGTAAGTCGTATCTGCATCATTAAGTCCTAATCCACCTGCTGCTGTTGGATTGAAAACACCTGCTGGGTCAACAATTCCTGCACCTGACCAAGTACCACCTTGCGGTGAAAATCCTGTTAAAGTTTGATTATTAGTCGTATTACAATAAACAATTGCTGCTCCTGCTTCTACAACTGGTGGCGCAATCACTTCTATTGTTCTAGTATCAGACCCCGAACAACCTGTAACGGCATTTGAATAAAAATAAGTAACTGTAAATGAACCAATACCCGAAGTTACTGGATCAAATGCACCTGTATTCACATCAACAATTCCTGTTCCTGACCAAACGCCACTTGAAGGACTGTTTCCTGTTAATAATATAGTATCACTTCCTTCACACAAAACTAAGTCTGGTCCAGCTTCTACTGGAATATCTGGACTTACAAAAACAGTTCTCGTATCTGTTTTCAAACACGTTCCTGTTCCGTAAGTATAAGTCAATACAAAATTACCAGAACCAGAAGTTGCAGGATCAAAAATACCTGTTGGGTTAATAATTCCCGTTCCTGACCATGTTCCTCCTGCTGGTGAAAACCCAGTTAAAGTTTGGAAGCCTGCTGTTTCACAGATATTAAAATCCGGACCAGCCTCTACAGTATCTCCATATTCAATAGTAACTAATAAGTCATCTGAGTCAATACAGCCATTTCCATCTGTATAAGTATAAGTTAAAGTATAAATAGTATCTAATCCATTGTAACCTAATCCACCCGCTGAAATAGCATTAAAAATACCATTATTTGCATCAACTATTCCTGCTCCTGACCAAACGCCACCCGCTGGAGAATATCCAGCTAATGTAATATCATCAGTTGTATAACAGTAAGCTACTGGACCTCCTGCTTCTGCTGTTGGAGATGTTACAATTTGAATAGTTTTAGTGTCTGTTCCTTCACAGCCTGTTATTGGATTATTATAAAAATAAGTCAATACATGCGTTCCAACACCTGCAATTGATGGGTCAAATATTCCATTCACTGGATCTGTAATACCAATTCCTGACCAAGAACCTCCCGATGATGGGCTGTATCCTGCTAAAGAAAAAGCATTTTCATAAGAACAAATCACTTCATCAACGCCTGCATCAACAGTAATGATTGGACTTACAAATACATCTTTTGTATCTGTTTTTTGACAAGAACTTGTACCATAAGTATATGTTAGAGTATGTGTTCCAGTTCCTGCTATGCTTGGGTCAAAGATTCCATTCGGGTCAATAATTCCTGTTCCTGACCATGAACCACCTGCTGGCGAATGGCCAGTCAAGGTCAAAAATCCTGCATCTAAACAAGTATTTTGATTAGGTCCTGCAACAACTGTATCTCCAAATTCTATTGTAACGATTAAGTCCGAAGTAGCTGCACATCCTGCCGCTCCTGTATAAGAATATGTTAAAGTATAAGTTGTATCGCTTCCATCAAAAGATAAACCGCCTGCCGCATTTGCATTAAAAATACCATTACTAGCATCTACAATACCTGGCCCAGACCATGTTCCTCCTGATGGTGAATAACCTGTTAATGTAATATCATTAGAAGAATTACAGTAAACTACTGTACCTCCTGCACTAACGACAGGAACTCCAATAACCTCAATAGCTCTTGTATCCGAACCAGTACAACCTGTAATTGCATTTACATAATTATAAGTAATCGTATGCGTTCCTACTCCTGCCACTGTTGGGTCAAATGTATCTCCAGATACACCATTTCCTGCCCACGTTCCGCCAACAGAAGGACTACTTCCTGTTAGTGTAAATGAACCATTCAATATACAAACTGTTAAATCAGGTCCAGCACTTACTGTTATAATTGGACTTACAAATACATCTACATCGTCTGTTTTTTGACAACTTCCTGTTCCGTAAGTATAAGTTAAAGTATGTGTTCCTGTTCCTGAAACCGTTGGGTCAAATATTCCATTTGGATTGGTAATACCTGTTCCTGACCATGAACCACCTGCTGGTGATCCCGTCAAAGCAACTACTCCATTATCCAAACAAATATTAAAATCATCTCCTGCTTTTACGGTGTCTCCATAAATAACGCCCATCGTCATATCATCAGAATTCGTACATCCGATAGAGTCCGTATAAGTATAAGTCAAAGTATAAGCACCTTCACCTCCAGCGATAATGCTATTGAAAATGCCGTTATTAGCTGAAATAATACCTGGTCCTGACCACACACCACCTAATGGTGAATAACCAGAGAGTGTTATATTATTAGCAGAATTACATTCTACTTGATCTTGTCCTGCGTTCACTGTTGGAGCTGGAAGAACAGTAACTAATTTAGTGTCGCTATTTTCACAACCTGTGAAATTATCTATAAAGTAATATGTCAAAGTGTGCGTTCCTGCTCCTGCCACACTCGGGTCAAATTCTCCTGTTGTAGAGTTTGTAATACCCGCACCTGACCATGTACCACCTGTTGATGGTACAAATCCTGTGAATGTAAATGGTGCATCTGCCGAACAAACCGTTTGGTTATTTCCTGCTTCTACTGGTGGAATTGTACCAACATATATAGTTGTTTGGTCAGTTTTTTGACACGTTCCAACACCATAAGTATAAGTTAACGTAATCAGTGTGTTGGATGTAACTGCAGTTGGGTCAAACGTTCCATTTGCCGCATTTACAATACCAGCTCCTGACCATGTACCACCACTTGCTGGCGTATAACCCGTTAAAGTAACTAATCCATCATCAATACAAACACCACGAGGAGTACCTGCGTCAACTGTATCTCCATAAATGACATCAATTACTAATGTATCCATGTCTGTACAACCATTTCCATTAGTTACTGTATAAAAGACATTATAAACGCCTTCTCCACCAGCAACTGTCGTATTGAAAATGCCATTTGAAGCATCAACAATTCCCGCTCCTGACCATGTACCACCAAGAGGTGAATAACCTGTAAGGGTTATATTATCTGGATTATTACAATAAGTAACCGAATCTCCTGTACTAATAACAGGTAATCCATTAACAGTTAAAGTTCTCGTATCTGAATTTTCACAACCTGTAATAGAGTTCGTATAAGTATATGTAATAGTGTGTGTTCCCGTTCCTGCTGTCGCTGGATTGAAGTAACCATTCACACTATTTGTTATTCCTGTTCCTGTCCAAACACCATTCAAAGGACTATTACCACTAAGTGTATCTTGATTATCATTAATACAGAATGCCAAATTAGCACCTGCTTCTACTGTTGGAACTGCACCAACCAAAATTTCACGAGTATCTTGTTTCAAACAAGTAGCTGTTCCATGTTGGTAAGTAATTGTATGAGAACCAACTCCTGCAGTTGCTGGATCAAAGACCCCTAACGAAGCATTAATAATACCTGCTCCAGACCAAGTTCCACTTGCTGTCGGAATATATCCTGCTAAAGTATCTGAATCATCTGTAATACACATTGCCAAGTCTGGTCCTGCGTTGATTGTATCTCCAAAGACGATTTGAATAGTTGTTGTGTCATAATTAACACAACTATTACCGTCTGTATATTGGTAATATAAAGTATAATCTCCTATTCCGCCTGCTGTTACTGTATTGAAAACGCCGTTGTTAGCATCAACAATTCCTGTTCCTGACCACAATCCGCCAGTCGGGTTATAACCAGAAAGCGTAATATCACCACCACTATTACAATAGATAGAAGTATCAGGCATTGTAATCGTCGGTAATTCATTAATAGTAACCGTTCTTGTATCAGAATTGAAACAACCATTAATTGATTCGGTGTAAGTATAAGTTAAAGTATGCGTTCCTGCTCCTGCTGTCGCTGGGTCAAAACGTCCTGTCGAACTATCTGTGATTCCTGTGCCACTCCAAACTCCTCCCACTGGCGAAAAACCTGGTAATACAAATGCGCTACTATCTATACAAAGTGTAATGTTAGCACCTGCTTCTACATTTGGCGTAGGTACAATAAGAATGCTTGTAGTATCTGAGCGTTCACAAGTTCCAGAACCGATTGTATAAATAACCTCATAATTACCTGGTGCTACTGAACCTGGATTGAATTGTCCTGTATTTGCATTTGAAATACCAGAACCCGACCAAACGCCTCCTGCTGGAGTAAATCCATTAAGAACAAATGGTGCGTCATATTGACAAACCGTATCTAATAAACCTGCGTCAACAGATACACTGTCAACTACTGATAACTGCATTGTATCAGAATTAATACAACCATTATTATCTGTATATGTATATGTTAATTGATAAACACCAGGTCCACCTGCACTTTGTCCATTGAAAATACCGTTATTATTATCAACAATACCTGTACCACTCCAAACACCACCTAATGGACTATATCCTGTTAAAGTAATATTATCTGGTGAAGTACATTCTTGAACTGGACCTGTTGTCACTACATTTGGTAATGTTGCAACTGTTACTGTTTTTGTATCTGAATTCTGACAATCAGTAACTGGATCTATATAAGTATAAGTTAAAACGTGTGTTCCAGTTCCTGCTGTAATCGGGTTAAAAGTATTACCTGTTACACCAGTTCCTGTCCATGTGCCACCTACTGGTGAAAAGTTATATAATGTAAAAGTGTTAGTGCCTTCACAAACCAAAGTATCTGCACCAGCATCTACTACTGGCGTTGCTCCTACTAATATATAAGTGGTATCAGAACGTTCACAAGTTCCAGAACCAACAGAATAAATCAATGTGTGTGTTCCTGGTGCAACTGCTCCTGGGTTAAATTCTCCTGTATTTGTATTTGTAATACCTGAACCTGTCCATGTTCCACCTGCTGGTGAAAATCCTGTCAAGTTGAAAGCTGGATCGTATTGACAAACAGTATCTCGGCTTCCTGCTTCAACAACAAGTGCATCAACCACATCCATTTTTAGTGTATCTGAATTGATACAACCATTACCGTCAGTGTAAGTATAAGCTAAGTCATACGTTCCTACTCCGCCTGCTGTTGTACTATTAAAAATACCGTTACTCGCATCAACGATACCTGTTCCTGTCCAAGTTCCGCCTGCTGGGCTATAATTAGTTAGTGTAATGTTATTGGGTGAAATACATTCTGCTTGATTATCTAAAGTTGTAACTACTGGTACAGCCGAAACGGTTACAGCTTTTTGATCAGTATTTTCACAACCCGTTGTTGTATTAATATAAGTATAAGTCAAAATGTGAACGCCCGTTCCTGCCGTTGCTGGGTCAAAAGAATTTCCTGCAACTCCTGTTCCTGACCAAGTACCGCCTGAAGGGTAAAATTCAACTAAGGTAATTGCATTTGTATTCAAACAAACTAAAGTATCATTTCCTGCATTCACAGGAGGAATATCTATTACTAAAACCGTTTTGGTATCTTCTTTTTGACAAGAACCACTTCCATAGGTATAAGTTAAGGTATGTAAACCTAAACCTGCTGCTGCTGGGAAAAAACTAGTTCCTGCAACACCATTTCCTGTCCAAGTTCCGCCTGCTGGCGAAAAGCCTGTTAAAGTATAAGAACCATTATTAATACAAAGTGTATCATTTGGTCCTGCCTCTACAATATCTCCCAAAATAAGTGTAATGGTAGTTTTTGAACTATCGATACAGCCATTTCCGTCCGTGTAAGTATAAGTTAACTGATAAGTCGTATCTGAATCATTAACTCCTAAACCACCTGCTGCTACTGAATTAAATACTCCCGTTGAAGCATTTGTGATACCTGCACCTGTCCATGTTCCGCCATTTGGACTAAAACCTGACAATTGTAAATCGTCTGTATTATTACATTCAGACAAAACGCCAGTAGTTGTAACTATTGGTAAATCATGAATTACAATTTGGCGAGTATCTGTATTTACACATTCTGTTACAGGGTCTGTGTATGAGTAAGTGATGATGTAAGTTCCTGCTCCAGTAGCTGGATTGAATGTTCCTGCATTTACATCAGTAATTCCAGTTCCTGACCAAGTACCACCTGCTGGTGAATTGCCTGTCAAGTTAAAGGCTGGTTCACTAATACAAAGTGCCAAATCTGATCCAGCATCGACTACTGGAATATCAATAACTGTTGCTACAAAAGTGTCTCTTTCTTCACAAGAACCATTTCCTAAACTGTAAATAATATTATGTGTTCCAATGCCTGCAATAGAAGGATAGAATGTATAATTTGCTCCTGTGTTGACAACACCTGCACCAATCCAAACACCTCCTGTTGGAGACTCTCTATCCAATACTAAAGTATTGCCGCTTACACATAACGTTGTATCACGTCCTGCATCTACAGCAGTTCCATTGATTACGTTAATGTCAATGCTATCTTTATTAGTACAACCATTTCCATCGGTATATTCATAATATGCTTTATATGTTCCTACACCACCTGCTGTTACAGCATTAAATGTTCCATTAGCATCTGTAATACCTGTTCCTGTCCATGTTCCTCCAGAAGGTGCTGCCGATAAAGCAATATCATCAGGACCATTACATTCTGTTAAATCATTCCCCAAATTCAATGACGGTAAAGCTCTAACTCTAACATTTTTAACATCAGAGTTTTCACAACCATTACCATCAGTGTAAGTATAAGTAATCGGAAAAACACCAACATCTGAAACTGTTGGGTCAAAAATCCCAGCATTTGCATCTGTAACTCCTGTTCCTGACCACGTACCTCCTGCTGGTGTTCCACCTGTCAAGGTAAGTAATCCATCATTCAAACATAAGGCTTGATTTGAACCAGCCGAAACCGTTGGTAAATCATTAACCGTAATTTGAATGGTTGCTTCCGCAGGACAATCTCTAGGTTGGTAAGTATAAGTAATCGTATGAGTTCCTACTCCTGCAACCGCTGGATTGAATGTTCCATTTGAAGCATTCGTTATACCTACTCCTGACCAAACACCACCCGTAGAATCTGCCGTTAGATTAAACGAAGCTGCATCTATACAAGTGTTTTGATTTCCATTTGTGGAAAGCGTAATAGGTGTTGGAGTCATTGGAACATAAAAGGAGATAGTATCGGAGGCAATGGTACATTCATTTTGAATTTGTATAATGACTTGATATGTTACAGCACTCGTCTATAATATATTAGTTGGATTAGCCGAATTAGAAGTTGCTGGCGTTGCACCAGGGAAACTCCATGTATAAGTATCTATAGCTCCTCCCCCTTCGGTATAAGTTGGATTGGGTGTGTATGAAAAAGTATCACAAGTAGGTGATGCTGGTGCTAAAGATACTGTTGGCCCTTCCAGTACAATTACTGTATCAATAAATACAGTAGAAGTACAAGGATTAGTAGCCGTTAAGGTAACTATATATTCTCCTGGTTGATTAAAATTAATTTGAGGATTAGTGGAAGTATCAGATGTTCCGTTTGTAAAATTATATCCTCCAATTACATTTGTCTGAAGTGTCCAACCATAGGTCATGCTATCTCCAGTTGAAGTATTATTAAATTCCACATCAATCGGACTACATCCATCTCCATTTACCGTAGAACTAGGCACAGGAGTAGCTGTAAAATTAAAACTCGCATCTGGATCATCTAAAATTCGGACACTCATTGTATCAAAAAAGCTACCACAATTACTTATCAATTCAACCGTAATTGTATAGTCACCTGGTCCAGAGAAAAAGTGTGTTGGAGTAGAAAATGTAGAAGCATTCTGTCCACCAGAAGCAGGATCACCAAAATCCCAAATATAATTATTCAAATCACTAAAAATATCTGGTGGCGCTGGACAAATTGAACTTACAAATGGAACACCTGAAGTCGTATTTGTTCCTTCACAAACAATAGTTGGCGCACTAAAATCTGCTCTAGGTGTTGCCGTTACTGTAATTGGTGATGAGTTTGTATGTTCAAAACAAGCATTTACTGCATATAATGTAATGTTATATGGTTGTCCACCTTGACTGATTGTACAAGCATAAGAATCAGAAAAGTTATAAACGTGAGAAAGAGTATCTGTATTCGTTACCGTATCTCGTGTGCCATCTCCCCAATCCATTACAAAAAAGTCAAGATTCGTTGTATCCGTATTATTTGCTATATAAATAGTTTCGCCTTCACAAATATCTGCCGTTCCTACTACTACCATATCAGCTAAGGGGCGCTCTAAGTAACGAACTTGATTGGTGTAAGTTCCTGTACAACCACCACTTGTTTGTGTAATCGTAACGGTATATACACCATGAGTAGTGTAAGTATGAGTCATCACAGGATTAGCTGTCGTTACCATCGCTGAACCATCTCCAAAATCCCAAGTGTAAACTCCAGATGGACTGTTGATTTGAAAAATAGTATTTGTAAAACCAAGATTATCAACCGCAATACATCTATCCCAAGTACCTGTAATATCTATATTTGGAGTAGCTAAAGTCGAAATAGTGGTTGAACTAGAATTAGTACATAAATATCCAACACTTACATTATGTAAAGTGTCTCCTTCATTTCTAATAGACAAGTCAACCGCTAAAGGTAAGTTAGGTGCGTTATTACTAGTATAGATAACATTTCCATTATGATAATAATTAACAACACCGCTTTCTACAGCAACTCTCATCGTGTCACCATATTGAAAACTACCAAAACTACCTTTATTTGAGCCATTTTCAAATACTTGAATAGTTCCATTATTACGAGTATAAATGGCATAATCAATACTATTAAAACTATTATTACCATTACCGTTATTCAAACCAGCCATAAGTCGGTTACTAGTTGGTCCCGCTGTAAATTCCATAAACATATCATCGTCAACTGCCTGAGTAGAACGAGCACCAGCATTCCAACTAGAACCTGTTCCTGCTGTACGAAAAATACTATTACCAATAGTAGTTAATCTAGAACTAGTTCCAGTCCAAGTTACCGCTTGTGCGGTGCTAGGCTTTGGAGTTGCTGTAACGGTTACATTATAGTTAGCCGCAGCACCTGTTGGGCTAAAGGCATGAGTTACAACTTCACCTGTTGCACTATTAGAAGAAGATGCTGCATCTCCAAAATCCCAAGTATAATCATAATTGGCATCTGGATTTGTTACTGTAAAAGTCACGTCGGTCTGCGCACAGACGTTATTGGTAGATGCCGTAAAAGCCACTGCCGAAGCAGGAATAGGGCATTGGGCAAATGACTGATAAATAGAAAACAGACCAATGAATAGAGTAAATATTATTCTATAACGTACCATCGTTTTGCTTGATTTATTCTTATTAAGAAACAATCGTGTTGTTTCCTTTTGTTTTAATTCTTCTCAATTATCACTATTAAAAATGGGGATAGATTTGATATATATAGTCTCTACTTAATAAATAGAAATAGAATTTGCACCATTAAACTTATAGCATTCCATCGCTTTTCGTCCGCGTCTGCTCTTGCTTCCTCTCCACCTTTTGCCCGAACGCCCATTGCTAGGTAACCCGAACATAGATGCTTTTTCAAAGTTAACCATCATCGTAATTTCATGTACACCATTTGAGCGTGGTCCCAATCCAGTGGTATTCAAATCATAGCTATAACCGAATGTATAGCGTACATCATCATTCAATCGACCTTCAAAGCCACCAGTTAGAATCAAAGAATTGGTGTTTTGAAAATCAATAATTCCATTTTTATTTTGATAAAACAAACCAATATATAATGGATTACTTATGGTATAAAGACCGTAAGAGACAATTTTAATATTACCTTGATAATCAAATTTGAAATTTGGAGATAAGTAAATAGTTCTCTTTTCTTGATAATTAAAAGAAATCATTTCGAACATAGTTCCTGCATGAAAAGTATATCTACGTGGTAATCGAGAATCCTCAGCCCCAATTTGCTGAATAGATTCGTTGGGTTCATTCATGTGATGAACTGCAAACCCAATATTATTATGTGTTTTTCTGCCCCAAATTTTGCCTTCAGCTCTTAGCACTGCCCCAAAATCAAAGGTGGCAAAATTCGTTGTTTCTAGAATGGGTAAGGCGTTAGTCGGTCTGACAACGCCTAAAACAGGATGTAATTGGTCTGTAAAAGTGAATTTCGACCAATCTACTGATTTTTGGAAAAAATTCGTTTTGAGTGCAAAATGCAGGTTACTTTTCTTACCTAATCGAACGATATAACCATAGATAAACCCAATAGAAGTAGTCGTCAATCGACCTTCTCCTTCGGTATCTTGATACGCCATTACACCAAATGCACTATTCAAAAATGGCTCTTGAATATCGGCACTAAAACTGTAAGTTGTAAAACCTCCTGGAATATAATTCCATTGAGAACGATAAGCAGAGTTCATTGTCATTCCTTGCTGTGAACCTGCAAAAGCCGGATTCAGATACAATCGATTCGCATAAAATTGCGAAAATGCTGCATCTTGTCCAACTGCCCCCTGTGTAATTAAAATTGTAATTAGTAGTAGTATATATCTTCTCATAATTCAAACATATCTAGTATTATAAAGAAAGTAAATGTTATTATTAAATATTATGTGACATTTTAAAGCTTGCCAAATAAAAAAAACATTTTTTTTGCATTTTTTGAAACTTTTTCGACTTAATACAAGTTACACTACGTGTAACTTGTATTAAAAAATTCTGAGTTTTTATATTTTTAATAATTATCAAAATTTGTAACTTTCCTAGCTAAACTTATTTTTCGCAAGCTTTTATATAACTAAAAAGCCTTAATTTAGAATAAAAAACGGACTTTGTTAATTTTCATAAAATGTTATAGAAGTCTTTTTTTTAACATAAAAAAAACATAAAACGTGACATAATTGATAGTTTATTTTAACGTATTTTTTACTACTAAAAGCTATTTTTTTACATTAATCATCATCCATCCTCCAAAAAAACTATTTTTAATCTTCTACTTGTAATACCAAACCTTTCAAATAGCTTCCTTCTGGATGATAAATATTCATCGGATGATCAGCAGGTTGTGACAAATGATGCAAAACTCTAACCTTTCGCTTACTCTCTAATGCTGCAGCTACTATCGTATTGTGAAATAGAACCCTATCCACTACTTGTGAGCAAGAAAAAGTAAACATCAATCCTCCATTTTTTACCTTTTTAAAAGCCTCCGCATTCAAACGCTTATATCCTTGAACTGCATTATGTCTTGCTTTCTTGCTTTTGGCATAAGCTGGCGGGTCAACCACCACAATATCATAGCTTTCTTCGGTTCTCTTCAAAAATCGTAATACATCTTGCGCATAAGATTCATGCTTATTTTCAAAACCATTAATTTCTACATTTTTATCTGTCCAATCAATTGCCTTTTTAGAAACATCAACCGAGTGAACCAAACTAGCTCCAGCCCTAAGTGCGTAAATTGAAAAACCTCCAGAATAGCAAAAGGTATTCAATACCGATTTATTTGGAGCGTATTGAGCCAAGAGTTTTCTATTCTCTCGTTGGTCTAAGAAAAAACCCGTTTTTTGACCTAAAGCCCAATCAACAAAAAACATATTTTTATTTTCCTTAACTATCTGATTATCAGAATGTCCATGCAAGTATCCATTCTCAATAGTTTGTGCATATTCTTTTGGCAAAGTCTCCTTACTCTTATCGTAAATTGCCTCTAGTTTATTGCCATAAATAGCCAAAAGTGCCGACTTTATCACCTCAATTCTTTGATGAATACCGATAGAGTGACATTGAATAACCGCTGTTGTATTATAAATATCAATAATCAACCCTGGCACACCATCACCTTCTGCGTGAATTAATCGGTAAGCATTGGTAATTTCACTATCAACTAGCCCCAATTTATTTCTTAGGTTATAAGCACTTTTAAGTGTATTTTCCCAATAGGCTTCATTGATTAATTCCTTTTTAAAAGACAAAATTCGGATAGCAATCGTGTTATCTTGATAATAACCAATCGCCAAAAACTCACCTCCCATAGCTCGCACTTCTACCAATTCACCATCTTCGACAGGTCGCTCCATTTTTTGGATTGCACCTGAAAATATCCAAGGATGAAAACGCTTAACCGCTGCTATTTTTTTCTTATTCAAATAAATTACTGGATACACTTTTTCTTTGTTTTTACTTTTTTATAAAAAATTTGAGCCACTAGAGAAGCAAATTTACAATAATCTACTAGGCTAATGCTTAATTTGAATTTTAAATTAACGCAAAAGACTAAATATCTTGAAAAAGACAAAGCTTTGATTTGTATTTAAAAATAAAGTTTAAACTTTGATTCTGTTTTTCAAAAACATATCTTCGCATTCTCTTGTTAGAGAACTTTACTATTCTGTTTTTTTAAATAAAAAAAATTAAACAATGAAGAGAATTTATGTACTTTTTGCCTTAGCATTTACATTTTCAGTACAATCATTCGCACAAGTGAAAACGCCATCAGCTAGCGCGAGTGCTAAAGTAACGCAAACAGTAGGTTTAACTGATTTTACAGTTCAATATAGTCGCCCTTCTGCTAGAGGTCGCGAAATCATGGGCGCATTAGTTCCTTTTGGTGAAGTATGGAGAACTGGAGCTAACCAAGCTACTAAAATCACTTTAAGTGGAGATGCTTCGATAGAAGGACAGACTTTGAAAAAAGGTTCTTACGCTATTTTGACTACTCCTAACAAAAAATCGTGGGAAGTTCGTTTTTATACTTACGAAAAAAGCAGTTGGAGTTCTTACAAAGAATCTAAGCCTGCTCTTGCAGTAGAAGTAAAATCTAAGAAATCAGGTATGAAAATAGAATCTTTCTCTATTAGTTTTGATGGATTAGATGCTGGTAAAGCGACAATGTACTTTGCTTGGGAAAACACAATCGTTCCTTTGTCTATTGATACAAAAGTAGATGCTGCTGTAATGAAAGGCATTGATAAAATGTTAGCTGGACCAAGTGCTGGTGATTACTACACAATGGGTTCTTATATTTATGACAGTGGTCGTACAGGAAAAGAGTTAGAGAAAGCATTAGGATATGTTCAGAAATCAACTAAAGTTGAAAATCCTCGTTTTTGGCAAGTTCGCAAAGAGTCTTTAATCTTAGCTAAGTTAGGTAAGAAAAAAGAAGCTATCAAAGCCGCTAAGTTATCTTTAGAATTAGCAGAAAAAGCTGGTAATAAGGATTATGTTAAAATGAATAAAGATTCTATTGCTAAATGGTCTAAATAAGAAATAGTCTAAAATTAGTTCTTATTTTAATAAAAAAAACGATTTAGTTGTTACAGCTAAATCGTTTTTTTTATCAAGAAAAATTATTTAAAATTAAGCCTATTTATTGGCTCTAAACTTCATTGAAACAGAATTTATACAATACCTTACACCTCCTTTATCTGCTGGACCATCATTAAAAGCGTGTCCCAAATGACCGCCGCAGTTCGAGCAAAGTAGTTCTGTTCTGACCATTCCATGTGTCAAATCGAGTTTTCTTTCAATACTTGCACTTTCTAATTCGCCCCAATAGCTAGGCCAACCGCAGCCTGTATAATATTTATGCTCAGACGAAAACAAATCAACATCGCAAGCAGCGCAAGAATAAACGCCTTCCTCTTTATTTTCGTATAATTCGCCCGTAAAAGGTCTTTCTGTTCCTTTTTCTCGTAATACTCGATACTCTTCTGGTGAAAGTTCCGCTTTCCATTCGCTTTCTGATTTAGTTACTTTATAGGACATTTTTTGTTTTTTTAATTTTTGTAAAATCCACTTTTTGAACATTGTTTGTTTCTTTTTAATAAAAACAGCGGATTCAATCAATAGTTTAAATTGAAATTTTTATCAATCAATTTATCGAACTTCCAGCTTTTTGGATTGTATTCAAAGTTTTTGATAGCATTTTTTTGTCTCTTTGAAAATTTTAACTTTTATTTAAAACAAGTAACCTTATCTTTATAACTCATGTTACGCAAAGTTCGGTTTATAATCAGAATTTAAAAGGTTATTC
>CAKZLT010000713.1 GCA_937127195.1 uncultured Saprospiraceae bacterium | reverse complement strand
ACTTAATCTGATTATGTCTAGATTCTAGATTCTGCTACCGCTGTTAATCGAAACAGCGGTAGCAGAAACCAGAATCTAGAAACCAGAAACCATTTGAAAAAAGCGAAATTTTAGACAAATCACATGAAATCATAAAGAACCTTATTTTTAGACTACTTAGGTCTATCAAAGGATAAAATAGCTCAAGAAACAGGAATTAGCATAACTGAAGTAAACAGAATTTTAAAAGAACATCAAAAGTAAATTCTACTGCCAACCAAAGCAGCAATTGTCAGTGTTGCTGGACGATAGCCACAGTCTAATAATTTCTATTTTTTTGCAAATAGAATCAAAAATTACAGCTTTATTCAAAGAACAAAAAATTGAATAAACTCTTTTTTGTACTTTCACATATCAACATCAAAAAATAAGTAATCGCAAAAAAATTCAAAGAACCATTTTTTTCATAAAAAAAGAACTGTGCAATTTTCGGAAGTCATCGGTCAAAATACGGTAAAAAAAACGCTTACTCAACTCGTGAACAACGAACGAATTCCTCATGCTCAGATTTTTTTGGGAAGCCGTGGAAGCGGCAATTTGGCATTGGCAATTGCGTTTGCTCAGTATGTTTTGTGTGAAAACAAACAAGGCGAAGATAGTTGTGGTCGCTGTCGAAGTTGTATTAAAGTCAATAAGTTTATTCATCCTGATGTCCATTATTCTTACCCTACGGTCGGTACTAAGGTCATTAGCACACATTTGCTCAAAGAATGGAGAGCCGCTGTTGAAGAAAATCCTTATCAAAATATCAATCAATGGCTCAAAACTTTGGGCGCAGATAATAAGCAAGGAAACATCACGAAAGATGAATGCTTGAGTATTATCAAAAAACTAAGTCTAAAAACCTTTGAAGGTGAATACAAGATATTAATCATCTGGTTGCCCGAGTATCTCGGAAAAGAAGGTAATCGTTTACTTAAATTGATTGAAGAACCACCCGAAAACACGCTTTTCTTGTTGGTCGCAGAGAATATTGATTTGATTCTAAATACTATTTTGTCTCGTTGTCAAGTCGTCAAAATCAATCCGTTATCGGATGAAGAAATCATTCAAACATTGATTGAAAAACATCAATTATCAGAAGATAAGGCGTTTAATGTGGCACGTTTGGCAGATGGCGATTATAATGAATCGGTTCGATTAATCACTGAACTAGAAAATGATAATGCTAAATTGTTTTTGGAATGGTTTCGAATTTGTTACAAAGGAAATGGAGTAGAAATGGTCGAATGGACAAATAATAAAGTCGCGAAAATCGGTCGAGAAGGTCAAAAACAATTGATTAGTTACGCCCTTCACTTTTTGCGTGAATTCATCGCACTCAAGATGACAGGCGACGAATCAAAGTTGCGTTTGCAAGACAAAGAAGCCAAAACGGCTATCAATATGACCAGAGTATTGGGTTTTGAGCAAGTCTATAAAATGATGGAATTGATGAACGATGTATATTATTACGTCGAGCGAAATGCCAATGGAAAAATCCTTTTCTTGGATACTTCTATTCAATTACATCGAATTTTCAGAAAAAAGGTTTAATTTAGTATTTAGAAGCGGGAAATGAGACCGTCCTACGGACTACGAGAAGCGAGATGTTATAGCAGTTTTTAATTTATCGCTTAGTAGTATCAAAAAATAATCGCTAGTTTCAGAATTAAGCGCAGCGTCTCTGAAATTAAATATTTTCCACGCCTGTCTGCTGACAATAGGCAGGTCTTAGACGTGTTTCAATAAAGAAACTAGTATTTTAAAAAAATATCAATTGACTAAAAGGTCAATTTCAATATATAAAATATTTTAGAAGCACTTATAAATGTGTTTCACTGGATTTTTTAGTAAGTACAGTCGAATTTATTCGACTTTGTATTAAGTTGAAAAATCCATCAATCAAGTAGTTAGAAAAATGATTTTGGGTTATTTTTTTTTAAAAGAAAAACCAGAATCAAAAGGCGAAACAGAAGAAATAACAATATATATTTTACAATAATCAATAGAAAATAATCAGCAAAATAATGTTGATTCTTTATATAAAATGTCCATTTATTTTCTTTTTTAGAGAAATTCTAATAATACAAAATGGCATTAATAGTAGCTTTTAAGCTAAAAAATATTTACAATCATTAACAAAACAAGTTACTTGTATTGATGAACAATTCCAATACAAAGCTGCGATTTTGTAAATATTTCTAATGTAAAATATCTTCCTTTCTGTATCTATTCTTCGACAAGCTCGAATTATCGAATTGCCCGTTTTCTTTCCACTTTCTATCATATAAATGTTCTGAGCGGCATTTTTTTAAAAAAAACGCCAACAAGAACTGTATAAAATTTTAATTATGGCATGTGGTTCCTGCTCATCAGGCAGTTGCGGCACCGACGGTGCAGTATCTGGTTGTGGAAGCAAAGGTGGTAGCTGTAGTTGTAATAGGTTAAATACCTATGATTGGCTATCTGATATAGAATTACCTGCTTTGGATGAATTCAAAGTAGTAGAAGTGAGTTTCAAGAATGGTTCACGAAAAGGCTTTTTTCTTAATCATTTTTCTTCTCGTGCGATTATCGGCGATATGGCGGTGGTCGAGTCGGGAAATGGTTTTGATGTTGGACGAATTTCGCTAACTGGTGAATTGGTCAAGCTACAAATGAAACGCAAAAAGGTTAAAGACACCGCTCTTTTGCCAAGTGTGATTCGACGCGCAAATGAGCGTGATTTGGAGCGTTTGGCAGAAGCTCGAAGCATAGAAAAAGAGGCGATGAGAATGGCGAGAGTCATTTCGAGAAGCCTCAATTTAGATATGAAAATCGGTGATGTTGAGTTTCAAGGAGACCGACGTAAGGCGACTTTTTATTATACGGCAGATGGTCGAGTTGACTTTAGAGAATTGATTCGACAGTTTGCAAAGGAGTTTCGAGTTAAGATTGAAATGCGTCAAATCGGTGCTAGACAAGAGTCTGCACGCATCGGTGGTATTGGTTCTTGTGGTCGAGAATTGTGCTGTTCGACTTGGTTGACGGATTTTAAGTCGGTATCTACGGCAGCGGCGCGTTATCAAAATTTGGCAATTAATCAAGCCAAATTATCTGGTCAATGTGGTCGATTGAAGTGTTGTCTGAATTTTGAGTTGGATACTTATATGGATGCACTTTCTGATTTTCCTAATAAGGCGGATAAGCTAGAAACGGAGGCAGGAACGGCGGTTTTGCTCAAAACGGACATTTTCAAAAGAACGTTATTCTATATTTATAAAAAAGAAGGATTTACGAAATCTTACGCGCTAAGCGTCGAGCGAGTCAAAGAAATTTTAGCAATGAATCGCAAAGGCAAAAAGCCGATGGAGTTACTTTCTTCCAAAATGTTGTCGTCAATAGAAGAGCCGATAGGCTACGGAGATGACTTGACAGGTGTGATAGAATTATCCGACTTGGAGAAAAATTCTAAGAGCCGAAAACGTAGAAATCGACGTAATAATAAGAAGGATAATAGTCAGAATAGAACCAATAAAACTAACAAAACAGGTTCTGACAAATCAAAGAATTCTAATAAAGAAGAGTCGAATTCAAAAGGAAATAGGTCAAATCAACGTCGAGATGATAAGCCGAAAACCAATAACCGTTCGAGGTCTAATCGTTCTAATAATAAAAATAAATCAACTAACGCTCCGCAAAAAGAGCAAAATAAGGATAATAGTCAGAATAATAATCCTGACAATACGCAGAAATCTCCGCAGAATAAAGAGGGACAATCTTCGAGAAATAAACAAAATTCGAGAAGAAGGCGACCAAAAAACAATAATCAGCAAGGAGATAATCAGTCAAAGGAGACGAATAACAAGCCTAATAATAATTCAAAACCTGCTAATCAACCGAATAATAAAACCAATCCTAACGCAAAGGGAAATTCTGAACCAAACGGAAACCCCAATGCCAATGAAAATGGTAATTCGGAGAGTAAAAGTGCGAATAACAGAAGGCGTAGAAATAGGAATCGGAATAGAAACCGTAACAGAAATAAGAATAAAAATAATGATGGTGGCGATTCGAAGCCTCCTGAGAAAAAGGAATAATTCTCCTAGATGCTAGTTTCTAGTTTCTGCTACCGCTGTTTTGTCACTAATAGCGGTAGCAGAAACTAGCATCTAGAAACCAACTCCTAGCGCATTCCTAATAAGATTTTCAAGGTTGGAAGAACCGATTCTGCACGCTCTACATCATAGTTTTCGTATTTGTGTTCTGTTTCTATGACTTGACCTTTTTGGGCTAGTCCCATCATTTTTTGACGTTCAGGGCTAGAAAATTCTGAGAATGTTCGACGCATCAGTGGCAATATTTCCATTAAAACTTCCATATTTATACTATTCACCCAATTATCCAAAATATTCCAGAGTTTGATATTGTGAATAATCAATAAACCGCTTCCATTCAAAAAACCTTCCATCCAGTTCGCCGCATTCGTTGGGTCATTTCCTTTTGATAAAAAATAACTCATTTGCTCTGCGACTTTATCCGTATCAATCGTTCCTTTATTAAATAAAATTTGTGAAGCATTTCCTGCTAAAATGCCATTTACATTCGATAATTCTGAAATATTCAAAAGTGTTTTTTCCCAATTTTCATTAAATTCAGCATCATTCAAAATGCTCAATGAACGATTGGTTTTCATAACCAAATCCGACATTTCGCGTGTTGCTTCTTCATTAATATTAATGCAAGCCGCAGATAATCCCACAAAAATTCTAGGTATTATATTATAAATCACCTGTTCAATTGCCTCC